>NZ_CANMAB010000012.1:0-60383 GCF_947495635.1 uncultured Virgibacillus sp.
ACATAGGGGCATCTCACCTCTCTGTTTATGTTTGTGTGGTAACTAACATTATACAGGATTTGGGGAGGTGCTCTAATTTTTATGTCTTTAAAGTCTTGAGCCCCAAGGGCTCTATATTATGAAATTAACTCAGATGATTTATAAATTAAAATAAATAGCACGTAATTATGCTCAATTCAAGACTAGATTAATCCAGGAATCTCCTTATATTTTAATATTCTTTGTTATAAACAAATTAATTATTTTGATTTCTTATATATTGCTTTATTGTAACAATTTATTTGCTTAGTCTTTAAGTTCGATTTATACGCATATTTAGGGTACAAGCACTAAATGATACTTGTTATATATTTGTTGGGATAACATGTCTGGTAAAGCTATTTATATGTCGAATTATTTGAAAATATTTGTAATATCATCCATTAAAATATATACTTAGTTTATATTTTAATAGAAAGTGAGTGAAACATTATGAAAGTCTGCTCTTTTTACATAACCAATACTATAAAGGTGCGGAAGAGTTAATAAACCAAATAAAATTCTTCCGCATAAAAAATCGGAGGAATTGAATTGTTTAGTTATTATGGTAAGTTAAGTACAGAGCTTTATGATTTCACTAAACCAGTTGGTCATTCCGTACAAGGTGATATTGAGTACTATTTTGAGAGACTAAAAGGTACAAAGGGACGGATACTAGAGGCGGCATCAGGATCAGGACGATTCTTAATTCCTTTGTTAGAAAAAGGTTATCATGCTGATGGTATTGATTATTCTAGCGAGATGTTAGCCTCTTGTCGTAAACGTTGTGACAAAAGAGGATTAAAGCCAAATTTATATGAAGCTAATATATGTGATTTTTCATTGCCTTTAAAATATGAGGTAATTGTGATTCCAACTGGTTCTTTTTGTTTAATAGAGAATATAAAAGATGCTAAAAATGCTTTAAAGTGTTTCTATAATCATCTTATCCCAAATGGACGCTTAATACTTGATCTATTAATACCAAGTGATTGGAATACAGGAGAAATTTTCACTTCAACTTTTTCTTTATCTAGTAATGAAGGTATCATATTGGAAAACAAATCAATTGAAATTGATTGGGTTGAACAATATACATTATCTCACTTAAGGTATGAAAAATGGAAAAAAGGTGAATTACAAGACACGGAATTACAGAAGTTTGTCATACGTTGGTATGGGGTGGAAGAATTCAAACTACTTTTGGAGAAAATAGGATTCTCTCAAGTAACATGTTCGGCAGAGTACAATTATCAAAAACCACCTTCGAAACAAACCAAATTAATTACTTTTGAAGCTGTAAAAAAATAATTCATACAAAGATAGTTCTAGTAGTTGAAGAACCCATTTTGGATATTATTCAAAATGGGTTCTTTTTGCTTAGGTTCTTTCATAAACAGAAGACTTCTACCTTAAACGTTGCTACTTATTTTCAGATAAATACCGCTATAGTGATGTTAGCAAACCGGGGAATTTTTTATTAGATACTTTCGTTAATCCTTCTATTAGATCCTATCCTCCTTATGGTAGAACTGCTACTCAATTTTTAGGTGGTTTAGCTAAGATAGGAACCCATAATTCGTGTCTTGGTTTATGCTTTGGTCCATAATAACACTCGATGCATGGCAGGTTAGCAAGTTCGTAGCCTGAATTGGGGACCCATTCTGTATATAACCTTTTCCAAGCATCTACGATGTTTGGAAAGACCACCCATAGACTTGCAGGAATTATCAACGTTTCCATCTCAGTGGGAGGCTCTTCATTATATCTTACTCCCATAAAATAATTAAACTTTTCCTCTGTTATAGCAGCTTCTTTTCCACAAATACCTAGAAGATCTTCTAATGTACATTTGGGATTTTCCCATGACATATCGATTAACTTTTTAGTAAAACCATTCTTTTTTGAGGCATTCCAGAGTGATGGTATTGTTTTAAACGCACGACTTGTTTTTATAGTATTACTCCTACCAACAATTCTCAAATCAAATTCTACATTTTCAATTCTATAATCCATTTCGGAATCTCCTTTAATCGTTATTTGAAAGGTGATTCTAGGATAGGCTTTTAATGGTATGCTCTTTTTTCTTATCGCTGAAGGTTTTACTCCATGCATTTTTTGAAATGCACGAGAAAAAGAATCAGCAGATGAATAACCATATTTCATTGCAATATCGATGATGCGACTCTCACTTTGTTGGATTTCAAATGCAGCGAGAGTTAAACGACGCCTTCTTATATATTCTGATAAGGGTATACCTGCTATAGATGAAAACATTCTAGAAAAATGATACTCAGAACAACAAGCGGCTTGTGCGATCTTTTTATAGTCTATATCTTGAACTAGGTTATCTTCAATGTAGTCTAGTGCATGATTCATTCTATCTAGCCATTCCACGTATTCTTTCCCCTTTCAATACTTACTATATAAAAAAAAGAATGTCTATATCCGACAATTGATGCACCGAAAAGTCGTCCTTTAAAGAAACTACTATTTAGCATCATCGAGCTACTTAATTTTAGCATAAAAATATGATTTAGTTTTACGAATAAAAGTGCAGAAATAAGATTAAAGTTTAATTGTATCAGCTTGAATACATGCTTTGTGGTCTAATCCTTTAAGTAGGGGGCATTTCTTTAAAAACAAACAGTAAATGGGGTACCACCAAGGAGAGATGATACGGATAATTAAAATTTATGCAAAATTAGAACAACCAGGCACTAATGACAGCAGTGTATATCTACACTTCTATGAATCCATAACTGACATTTTATTTTATAAGATGCTGTCTCAAGAAGGTTCGCCTGAGTTGGTTAGATCCGAAAAAACATCCCGGATCACTAAAAAAGTAGTGCGGGATGTTGTCTATGTAACATTGAATTTATTATCTAAAGTGTACTTTAAACTTTCGAGACAGCCTATGCATTTTATTCAACTTTAAAATCTACGGGATTAATACAATAATTCAGAACATAAAAATGAATAGATTTAATTTTTTTTGAAATTATCTACCAATCCCCACACAAAAAAAACAATACCTAAAATTAAAGTAATTACAGTAGCAATCATTAAACCGTCTGGAATAAATAACATATGTTCTGCGAATACTTCATCGCTCCATTCTGTTGAACTTATAACCCCCATTGCGCCTGAAATATAACGTACTCCATAAAGAAAGGTAGCCATATATAGAAACGAAATTCCCACATTTATTTTGTTCATAATTTTTATTTCTCCCTTAGTAATATATACATTAAAACTTAACTACACGATATTGACGTTCAACCCATTTTTTCGCATAGACATATTTTGTAGCGTATTTTTGCTCTTGTTTCACCTTATAGGTTTTATATACATGTCTATATTCTAATCTGTATCTTCCGTAAGGATAAGAAGGAGATATATAACTGACGGTTCTGCTATAAGATTTTCCAATACTAAAACCAACAAATGAAGTTTACGCATTTTTAGTTACCGTCAAAGAACCAGAATACGTGTTCGAAACAGATTTAATATGGGAAGCAGTTAAAAAACCACCACTTATTGTGGAACCAGCAGCATATTTCCAACCACTGTAACTATGGCCAATATATGATTTACTTACAGCATACCATTTTTTGTCCTTGTGAACGATGGAACCTTGGTCAAAATTATCGACAAGTTTGTCTTCTTCACTTAGATTATAAAAGGGTACAGAATAATCGATCATTGCATCTGCAGGAATGGATTCTATGTAAAAATCTACAACCGTTTCTCCCGCGGCTAAACCGTCATGTAAAAAATCGTCGTTTGTTTCTGCATTAAACTCGTTTGAAAATTTAGATATTTAGTAATAACTATGACATATCTACAATACTTTCTTGCTTTTTAATATGGCATACATCCAATGAACGAGCTTATTAGCGCAAGCAAAGGTGAGAATTTATATAGAAGGTTATTACAAGCAAATGTAGATTCGCATTGTAAATGTTACGTTGGAGTAAATCATGTTTTTTTCAACTCACTGGTATCAGTCTAGCAGCTAGGAATACCATTCTTGATGTTGCAATCATTATTGCAACAAAATCTCAATTGCGAATATAGGATGCTGTTATTATGCTAGTTGATTATCGTTTTTGACATTCACTAAAACAGTATGATTTTAGCAAATGTATAATGATGAATTACGTTTACTTTAGTTTAGAAAAGCCCCGTCTCAATAATGGACGGGGCTTTTCTGAACGGTATGAAAAATAAATTAACGTTAATTAGTATTTATAGTTCCAATATTCTCAAGTTCTTTATTGTTGCTCAAAGGACAAGTCATTTCGTTACAACGTATGATTTTATTGTTAGCTAATTCAAAAATCGCTATTACTTCAACATCGCCCGTTTCTCCGTTTTTCTTATTTACATGAACAATATATCTGAGAGTTACTGTTTGTTTGGCTTCGTCAAACAGAAAATCATAAAAAGGAGAAACTGACATGGCTGCTACATGCTCTTTTAATGTGACGATATGATTTGTGAAATCAATCATATTTGTACGCACTCCATCGGTTACTTGAATGTATTGTTCACTAAAATATTCAGGAATTTGATTAATATTTAAGTTCACAATAATTTCCTGATAAACTTCCGTAAAAAATTGATATGCTTGTTTTTTATTCATCATCTTTTCCTCCTTGGATAATTTGACCAGACCAAGCGTCCAAAAATCTTATGATAACTTTTAATTCAGATTCAGAAAATTGATCAAGTAATTTAGAATACCGCTCTTTAGCTGTTTGATGTAGTTTGTCATGGATGATCGATAACTTGTGTCCTGAATCAGTTAAAGCGTAATAAATGGCTTTCTGATTAGATATTTTCTTCTCTGCAATGATCATATTTTTCTCAATTAAGGTGTGAATCGCTTTAGAAACAGCTGGTCTAGAAATCCCTAAGCTTTTTGCTAAAAATGCATTGTTAACCCGTGTTGGATTATTCTTAATCAAAGAGACAATATGCATTTGTGTTAAGGTCCATTTATTTCCATCGATTGAATCTTTGTAAGAAGTATAGTTAGAGCTCTTTAATTTTTTCTCACGTTGTACAATAAAATTTTCAATTGCAGCAATTGCTTTTTCTATCTCAGAAGTTTTCATGTGTACCTCCTTTATTTTTGTTAACCAGTTAACAACATTTTAACATGTATGAATGAAATGTCAATTTTTCCAATGAAGAGTACGCATGAGCAAAAGTGAAAGCTAAAATGAAAAGCAAAATACTGATAAATTGAAACTTCAATCAGTTGGGGTGTTACTGCCAGTTATATGCGGGATAAAATACCAACTATAACGGACAAGAGCTTACGTATATTGAACAGGAGGAAAGCATAAGCGTTCTATTTCGAGTGAATATTGACAGTAGATCATTCATTCTTACAATAATGTCATCAAGATGAAAGGTAATTCTATGGCTAGTAGCTATCTGATCTTTTAAGCTATGAATAAATATGATATTAAAAGTGGGGTGATGTAGATGAAGAATATGTTGAGGATACTATTCATTTTGCTAGCCATTATAGTTATAGCTCTGTTTGCCTTTACTGCGTTAGTAAAAAATGAAGTAGCAGATATGCTTAATCCTCTTATTCCTAAGACGAGTGTTTACGTAAAAATTGACGGTACTGCTAAAGAGATGGAAGGACCAAGATATGAATATACATTATCGGGGTATGAAAAATCTGGTGATGTACGAACTGTAACATTTTCGGCTAGTAAAAAACTACGGGAGGGAGCTTATATTCGCTTAACAACTAAACGTAGTTATGTAAAGGAATGGGAGGAAGTTCCATATGATACTATACCAGAAGATGCGAAAGAAAAACTGTGAGTTCCATTCTATTAAATATACACAGGTATGTTGATGGGAGCTAAGTAAGCTTGACAAGTAAATTTGATTGCTCACTAAAATGATCTAAAGACAAGTTACACAAATTGATCTATATGTAAAAAATAAAATGAAACTATCATCAGTGGGGATTCTGTTTATTCCCCACTGATTGTTAGTACCACAAGGGTATGACCTAATGGCCCTTATACCAATCGGACAATTACTGGCAGCCGATCCCTCACTTACTAATATTGGCTTTCCTTGAAGTGGGAATGTTACTACCTGTGATAATGCTGGATACGATAGGCAATGAAAATCAAAATACGATATTTGGTAGCGAATAGTAAAAACCGTAAATATCTTTCATTTACGGTTTTTTTGCGTATGATAGAATTCATGATGTAAATATCTTCATGTAATGCTTACTATTCCGACATTTTATTCGTTTATTGATATTCATTAAACCTATTGTTATATTGGAAGATGTATATATTTTTATATAAAGGGGGTAATTATTTGAGATTTTGGATAGGTTTAGGACTAGCTGTTATTTTTGAGGTAATCGGTGTAATTTTTTTAAATTATTCCTACGGACTAACCAAGCTTATCCCAACGATCATTGCGATTACTTTTTATTTATCCTCTATTTTATTATATATGTGGAATACTAGAGGAAAAGAAGTAGGAGTAGTTGGGGCATTGTTTGCTGGACTTGGGACGATTATAATCCTTTTAATAGGTTTTTTTGCATTTGATGAAAAAATTTCCACACTTAAATTAATAGGTATTATTTTGATCCTAATAGGTGTAGTTAACCTTAGTAAAAACCCTAAACAAAAAGGAGTGGTGCAGAAATGGGAATATCTCTCTTAATGATATCAACCATTTGTGCTGTTGTTGGCCATATATTTGTCAAAAAAACAGATGGCATGACAAAAATAAGGTACATATTGTCAGCATTAGTTTCGTTTATGGCAGCTATAACGCTATTATCCATTGCTATAAAATACATGAATATGGGTATAGCCTTTGCGATATGGTCAGGACTGTCTATTGTCTTTAATAATTTATTTAATATAATCGTATACAAAGAAGAATTTTCTTTTCGTAAATTAAGAGGTCTATTATTCATTATTGCAGGCGTTGTTATATTAGAAGCCTTTTGAATGAATAAGGTAAAACCAAAATAATTACGTTACATACATCTCACATATGTCAATATAGTCAGTTAGAAAGCTATGTTGACATATAGTAGATTATTAAAGTGCTAAGAAATTTTCTTGTTTAACGTAATTTTCTGTCAATTAAGACGTAGATCACATATCGCATATATTTATACTATATATCTTTAGTTTTTAAATGTCAATAGTATATATTCCTAATAGTAATTCTTAAGAATCAGCAGGATGATAGAAGAAAGAACTTTTGTGCTGGTTTTGTACAAACAAGCCAGTTATATTCTTGATGAGGTTAATGGCAAGGGGGAGAAATTACGTAATCAATGTAGTAAGGAAAATCGGCTTTTTAAGTCTATAGATGTAAAAATTACTAGATTCTATCATCTGGTAATAGGGATAAAGCTCAAACTTTTTCTATACCAGCCTGTGTTATTAATGAATACCCTTATCTTAGGGGATTTGCAAACTCCATAATTTCTCGGTTAACTAGCAATAGATTTATTTAGTTATTCTGATAATATGTACCAAACTTCTTAGAAGGTGAAACTTCAATCAGTGGGGGGGACTTTCTTTTCACTACTGATTGTTAGTACCACAAGGATATAACTTAAAAAATTTTGCATTTACTGGAAGTGGATCCATCGCTTACCAATGTTTTTCACTTTATTGCTTGAAGTGGGGGTCTTGCTGCCAGTTATATGAAGAATAAACAGTAATGAAAAACAGAAGCTTGTAACTCTGACACAATAAAGAGAGTAAGCTTCTGTTTCTTATATTTCTATGTATAAATTAAAAACGTTAAGAAAGAGGAGTATCGCTTATTTTTATTATCCTTTTATATGTTAATGCTCTTTAGATTTCATTTTTGCTGGCAGTATTAATCGCTCTCCTTTTTCGTAAATAACTAACAATTTCCTTATAATAGTAAGCTTCGGTACTATTTGATACACAAGTATTGCAACTAGAATACTAATTATGGCTCCTACAAAGACATCTGCTGGATAATGTACACCTACCCAAATTCGTGATAGTCCTAAAATCAAGGCTAACATCATCCAAAACACCTTCGCTTGCTTTTTGAAAAGCCAGAAAGTCATACAAAAAGAAAAGAAGAATATCGTATGATCACTTGGAAAAGAATTATCTACCGTATGTTCTACAAGCTTATGGACATTAGCAAGTTCAGCAAAAGGTTGATGATTAGAATGGAATTTCCCTACAAATTTTCCGACTATTTCTGCTAACACAAACGTAATGGATCCGCAAATAATCATAAGCTGATTGTTTTTTTGTCTTCTAAACCAGAAAATGACGATGCCTAGAACTAAAAAAAATATCATATATTCAGCAATGAACGTCATAATTGGATTTAGTATGGAAAACTCCTTACCTAGATTATTCACCATTCGAAACAAGTCAATATTCATTTGATTAAGATTCATAAAACTTTCCTCCTTAGGGTTCTGAGGAAAGTATAGTTATTTTATTTACAATATGGTATTTATTTTCCTTACATCATTCTTACAATCTTGCAAGAATAGAGTCGACGAATTGAAAAGGGGATTTGAAGAGAGCTTATTTACTTTATATATTACTATGAGCATTTTTTAATTAATCAAGTTCATTTGACTATACATAAATGGTAATAAATTACACAAGCTATGTTTATAACGGAGGGATAATAGTGACAGTTAACGAAGGATTACAACAAACAGAAAATGCTTATAATCAATTAGTTGAAGTGAATCGCTTAATGGTAGATGCTGTATTTAACGCATTTTTGTTTTCATGGCAATGGTGGCTAGGTATTGGATTATTTATCATACCTTGGCTCATTTGGTTCTTGTTTAGGAATAAGAAAAGTACAGGGCGGCTTTTAATCGGGGGATTTATCACCATCATTCTTTCATTGTTAATTGACCTTATTGCTTTATCATATGGTTTATGGTCTTATCCTATGAAATTCTCTCCAATATCACCTTTATTATTTCTTCCATATCACTTGGCAATGGCTCCCGTTGCAGTCATGTTTGTTCTACAAATTAAGCCAAACTGGAATCCGTTATTAAAAGGTAGTATTTTTGCTGCAATCGCCGCATTTGGAGGAATGAATTTATTTAATGCAATTGATTTTTATAATCCAAAGGGTTGGTCAACATTCTATGACTTTTTTATCTACTTATTTTTAATTATGATAGCGTATCTTTTTTATAATATGGATAGCTATAAAAAAATAACCGATAAATAATATAAGGATTCAAATTGAGTTTATGAAATATGTATTGTAGAGTTAGTCAAAGATTTAGCGATGAAATCAAGAAGAAAGTCTTCTTAATTTCATCGCTTATTTAACTTTGGCCTGATAAAGTCATCTACATTTTTCATTTTTCGTTTCTCTCGATTTGTTAATTTATCTAGTCTACTAACCGCCTCTTCAAATTCTTCATTGGATATTTGCTTAGAAGCTAATAGTGTACATAGCATAGCGTAGGCGATCGGTTTGGTGTCGACATGCACATTTACATCGACATCTGAATTACCGCTATGTTTAACAACGGATTTATTTGTAATGTGTTGATCTGGAAAACCGTCGTCATATGGTTTTAACGAAAATAGATTAGGTCTCTCCATTAAAAATCACTCACCTTTTAAAGGATAAGTGGGATACATAAGAATATATCCCACTATATTTTTTCTTTTTCTTCTTCTTTCTCCTTGAATCAGCATCAGAGCTGACATCTACATAGGATTCCCACTATTAGAGATTTTTGCAAAGGTACATTTCGATTCCTCGATTTTAGATCGTTGTCATTATCATTTATAATAACGTCACCACCGAAGTCATCGCCGTTTGCGTCTGTCACACCTGCTACATCATCATTTCTTCCACCACATCTACTATTTTTCCACATATTATTTCCTTCTTTTCATTGATATAATGCTAATATATTCAATGTTCATATATTTGAGATGGCTTGTGTCTTATGATAAACGTTTTATTTTGTCTGATAGCCAATTAAATGCGGTAACAATCATGTTTATGAAGGAAAAAATATGCCTTCTACTCAGAAGGCTATGTATAATAGTCTTGATTTTATGGATAAAAGAGCAATGGATTAAACTGATTAGTACTACCATAGAGGAGTAATTCAAAGACCGTTACCATTTGGTAATTCAATCTTTGAAAATAAGCCAATATGTCCTCTAATGATTCAACTGTTTGACTACGATTTCCACCAGAGTCATCCAGTAAAATAATATCCCCAGGTGTCACATTTGACTTCACATGATTGGCAATTTTTTAGCCCCTGGTCTTCTCCGGTCTTAGGGCGATTCGTGAAATCACCTCGTTTCTGGGTGCAGGAGCTAGACATGGCTCACGCCCATCTTTATCCACATAGACAAATTTTATTTCCTAGACTATAAAAAAACTGCCAATTGGCAGTTTTTAATGGATGTTTCTATATAGACCGATAACCTTACCTAGAATCGTTACGTTATCGTAAATAAGTGGTTCCATTGTTGAATTTTCAGGCTGTAAACGAATATGATCCTTTTCTTTAAAGAAACGTTTAACCGTTGCCTCATTTTCATCTGTCATCGCTACAACGATATCACTGTTGATAGCAGTGTTCTGTTGCTTTACTATTACCATGTCTCCATCCAAAATACCGGCTTCTATCATACTTTCACCTTCAATGACAAGTACAAATAAGTTATCATCTGGACTCGCACTATTGGATGGCAATGGAATAAATTCCTCAATATTCTCTACTGCTGTTATTGGAAGACCGGCAGTAACTTTTCCAATGACTGGTGCATAGCGCGCTTCATTTCTAGGTATATTATTATCTTGAGAAAGATCTAATACCTCTATAGCTCTAGGCTTAGTAGGATCTCTGCGAATAAAACCCTTACTTTCTAGCCTGGAAAGATGACCATGAACAGTTGAACTAGATGCTAGTCCAACGGCTTCGGCAATTTCACGTACAGAAGGTGGGTATCCTTTTTTTGTTACTTCATCTTTAATGTAGTCAAGTATCATTTGCTGCCTTTTCGATAGTTTAGTCATGTATTGATCACCTCGCACATAGGATTAATTATAACTAGTTTACCATCGGGTTGTTGGAAATGCAAACGTTCGTTCGAAAAACACCTTGACAAGATCGTATGTTCGTGTAATACTTAAAACAACAAGCGAACAAAAGTTCCTATACTGATAAGGAGGCCTGTTTCAATGTTCCAAAAAATAACAAAAACAGACGCATTCTACCTCATTGCTTTTGCACTAACGCTCGGATTCTTATATTATTCTATTATCACTAGTTAATTATTTTCATAGGGAGATAGTATGTTGAGGGCAATTATTTATTGCAGAGTTAGTACAGATAAGGAAACACAGGAAACGTCACTTGCAAGACAAAAGCATGAATTAATGGAATTAGCAACAAACAATCATTTAACGGTTAGTTGTTGCATCCAAGAACAAGAGAGTGGCTATAAGATTGATAGAGATGGCATTTTTCAGTTGCTTGATCTGTTTTCTGATGGAGAGGCAGACTGTTTACTCATTCAGGACGAAACTCGTCTAGGTAGAGGTAATACAAAAATAGCGCTGTTCCATCAACTACATAAATTAAACATACCCATCTATACTTCTTACCATGATGGTAAGTTAGAACTATCTGAAGCAGATTCCATGGTTCTTCAAATTGTTGGCATTGTGGAAGAATATCAGCGAAAAATACATAATGCTAAAATAAAAAGAGGTATTCAAAGAGCTATTAAAAACGGCTATAATCCTAGTAACAATTTATCCAATCAAGATAAGGCACCTGGTCGTGAGCGAAAGACTTTTCCTATTGAAGAAGTGGTACGTCTGCGGGAAAACAATCTGACATTCGAAGAGATTGCCACTACATTAAATGGATTAGGTTATTCCGTTTCGAAGGCTACGGTCCATAGAAGGTATCAGGAATTTCAAAATACTTGAATATATGATATGGTAGAGGTAAGATAAAAAGGCAAGAACACTAATTATGTTCTTGCCTTTTCTATTTTCGTACAACTACAATTTCAAAACTTTCTATATGAAACTGGAGGTTATTAGATGCTATCTAAAGATAAAATAGAACGTATAAATGTATTAGCAAAAAAAGCAAAAGAAGAAGGTCTATCTGCAGTTGAAAAGAAGGAGCAAGAAAAGTTACGTCAAGAGTACTTGCAAAACGTTCGAAGCTCATTTAAAAATCAATTTAAATCGATGACAGTTGTTGACCCAAATGGCAATGATGTAACACCACAAAAGGTAAAGGACATGCAAAATCAAGAAAAAGATAAAGAGTAAGTGTCATGGTACTTGACACACACATTGTTTTGCTTGTGGCAAACTATGTTTCGTTATAGAATAAAAAGAGTATACAAAAGCTTGGAATAGTGGAAGGAGTAATCTTATGTCGAATATGGAACAACAATCAATTAATACCATTCGTACGTTATCCATTGATGCCATTGAACATGCAAATTCTGGACATCCAGGATTACCAATGGGAGCTGCACCGATGGCATATACATTATGGACTGACTTTATGAATCATAATCCTAAACATTCAACATGGTTTAATCGTGATCGCTTTGTACTATCGGCAGGGCATGGGTCAATGCTGCTTTATAGTTTACTACATTTATCAGGATACAATGTAACCATTGAGGACTTGAAATCATTCCGTCAATGGGGTTCTAAGACACCTGGACATCCAGAAGTTCATCATACAGATGGTGTAGAAGCCACCACAGGACCGCTCGGACAAGGTATCGCTATGTCTGTTGGAATGGCAATGGCAGAAGCTCATCTTGCTGCAAAATTTAATACGGAAGATATAAATATTGTCGACCATTATACGTATGCCATTGTAAGTGATGGAGACTTAATGGAAGGAATTTCACACGAAGCCGCTTCACTTGCTGGTCATTTAGGCTTAGGTAAACTAATTGCTTTATACGATTCGAATGATATATCACTTGATGGTGATCTAAATCGTTCATTCTCTGACAACACAGAACAACGCTTCAAGGCTTATGGATGGCAAGTGTTAACTGTTGAGGATGGCAATGATGTAAACGCAATTCGAAATGCTATTAAAGCTGCGCAAACGAATAGTGAGCAACCTACACTAATTGAGATAAAAACAGTAATTGGATATGGGTCACCCAACAAATCAGCATCTGCTGCTTCCCATGGGGCTCCTCTCGGCACAGATGAAGTAAAATTAACAAAAGAATTCTATAATTGGGGACATGATGATTTTCATGTACCACAGGAAGTATACGCAGATTTTAACGAAAAAATTGTTAAGCATGGTGCTGAAGTAGAAGATAATTGGAATCAACTACTAGAAGTATATAAAGAAAGATATCCTAAATTAGCAAGCGAATTTGAACTCGCTTTAAATGGTGAATTACCTGTCGATTGGGAAAAAGACCTTCCAGTATTTGAGCCTGATAAGGATACACTAGCTACAAGAGCTTCCTCAGGTAAAGTACTGAATGCAATTGCAAAAGCTGTACCGAACTTCTTTGGTGGAAGTGCGGATCTAGCTGGCTCGAATAAAACTACAATAAATGATGAAGATGATTTTTCACGCACCAATTATGCCGGGAGAAATATATGGTTTGGCGTAAGAGAACATGCAATGGGAGCAGCATTGAATGGTATGGCATTACATGGTGGATTAAATGTGTATGCTGGAACATTTTTTGTATTTAGTGATTACTTGCGTCCGGCAGTTCGTCTATCTTCTATTATGAATACACCGGTAACGTATGTTTTCACGCATGATTCGATTGCTGTTGGTGAAGATGGGCCAACTCATGAACCGATCGAACAATTAGCTTCATTACGCGCAATGCCTGGATTATCACTTATTCGTCCAGCTGATGGAAATGAAACACAAGCTGCTTGGCGCTTGGCTCTGGAATCGACAGATACACCTACAGCACTTGTTCTTACGAGACAAAATCTACCGACATTATCTGGTACAAAAGAGCATGCTTACGAGGGTGTGAAAAAAGGTGCTTATGTTGTAAGTGATGCGGAGAAGGCAACACCTGATGCCTTGCTATTAGCAACTGGATCTGAAGTTCAATTGGCAATTCAAGCACAAGCTGAACTGAAAGAGAAGGGGATCGATGTCCGGGTTATCAGCATGCCGTCATGGGATCGTTTTAATGTACAAGCTGACTCATATAAGCAACAAATTATCCCATCTGAAGTAAAACGCCGGGTTGCAATTGAAATGGCTTCCCCATTCGGTTGGGAACGATATATCGGTGATCACGGTAAGGTTATTGGAATTGATACATTTGGTGCATCCGCAAAAGGAGAAAAAGTCATCGAAGAGTATGGTTTTACTGTGGAAAATGTTGTGAAACACGTTGAATCAATGATGGAATAACTTTAAATAAGATATAACACGTTTATAGCCAAAGAGGCTGAGACAAAAGAATGAAGAAACAATTAAAAACGAGCGATAATTAGTTGAAATTAATTATCGCTCATTTTTTGATTAGAAAAATTAAATTAGCACCTGAAATAAGTGAGACTCCAGCGGGAACAGCACGAGTCCGAAGATCCACGTGGTAACGTGTTTCTCTTTACCAAGTTAGCTGTGGGCGTTCCAGCGGAAAACGCGTATATGTTCACGGTGCGGCGAAGATCCTCCTATTGATAACATGATTATGCTTATTATGAGTAAAGAAAAGTTGTGTTTTGTCCGAGCCTCTTTTTTATCGTCTAGGAAATTGTAAAATTTGCCCATGTGGGTAAATATGGACGTGTTAAGCCGCGTCCAGCTAGTCTAACTTCTTTAGTCCAACGAAAAGCGACCGATTTGGCTGCTATTTCTTTTAGGAAATATATTTGACGTTACGCATAGTAAATATAACAATCTTATTTTTTCTGAATCGACAAAAGAAGTGCATTTTTACAATACAATCTGACATAATTTTAAAATAGAATCCGTATAATAGATTATATAGAGGGGGAGATCCTATGTATACGTATTCTATCTATTGGATTAAAGAAGAGGTCGCCAACCATTACTTCCATAAAAGTGGAGTTCTATATCGATTCTTAAAGGATTATCAAATGAACTCAGATCGAAAAGACTTAGCTATGCAGTTTAATTATATTACGTATCCATTTAGTTATAGTGAAATTATCAACCATTTAACAAACTATCGACATTTAAGAATTTTGGAGCAAAATGAAGAGAAGGGATTGAAAATTTATAGTAGGGATGCGTTTATTTCTTTACATATAAATGAAAATCAATTAAAATTTCGTTGTAAATCACTACAGGATGCAGAAGAGCTGCTTTTTCCTGTTCTAAGACAAATGCAGCGATTGCTTTTTGTAATAGGAGATAATATTCAAAATTTTGGATGGTTAGCTCCTATTCTTACACATAGCAAAAATCAGGAAGAACAAGTATTGTATTCTTTTCTTTGATTTACTATACTGTATAAGAGACAACACGAAGGAGGAAAGCTTTACATGGACACGATCTGGGTCGTACTAATTGCTATAGCAGCGTTAATTGTTGGTGTTGCTCTTGGATTTTTCATTGCTAGAAAATATATGATGAGCTACTTAAAAAAGAATCCACCGATTAATGAACAGATGCTTCGCACATTAATGATGCAAATGGGTCAAAAACCATCACAAAAGAAAATTAATCAAATGATGCGTGCAATGAACAATCAATCAGGAAAATAGGCACTTATTGATATACTTAGAAGCGTTCATAGCTGCAACCATACCCCTTGCTCTAATGGTAAGGGGTATTCTAATTTCGTATAACAACTTTAAACTTTTGGTTTATTGTCAAAAATAGGAGTCCTATGTAATCGCTTGATTTGATACAATAGATGCATTCATGCAAATAGGAGGTATATCATGTCTGACATAAATGTGTTTATCGCTTTCGGGGCTGGTTTTCTCTCGTTTATCTCGCCTTGTGTGTTACCACTTTATCCAGCTTTTTTATCTTATATTACTGGAATGAGTGTAAGTGAACTAAAAGATGATAATAAAATGCTCAATCTGAAAAGTATCTTACATACCTTATTCTTTTTATTAGGATTTTCTGCTGTCTTTATTATGATGGGATTTGCAAGCTTAAGCATCTCGCAATTCTTAATTATGTATCAAGATATCATAAGACAAGTAGGCGCCATTATTATTATTTTCTTCGGGCTTGTTATTGTCGGTGTATTAAATTTTGATTTTTTGATGAAAAATAAGAAAATAACGTTCAAAAATAGGCCTGCCGGTTTTATTGGATCATTCTTAATTGGATTAGCATTTTCTTTAGGTTGGACACCTTGTACTGGTCCAATTCTAGGTATCGTCTTAACTTTAGCAGCTAATAATCCGGACATTGGTGTGCTTATGATGGTAAGCTATATATTAGGTTTTTCCGTCCCGTTTTTTGTCTTATCTTTTTTTATCGGAAAGCTCAATTGGATAAAGAAGTACAGTACGAGACTTGTAAAAATAGGCGGTTACATCATGATCGTTATGGGGGTTGCTTTATTTTTTAATTGGATGACGGCATTAACCTCATATTTAGCAGGATTGTTTGGATTTTCTGGCTTTTAATGGATTTTCTATATGTTTTATATTAAAATAAGTAGTATATATGCTATAAAGGGGCAATAACCATGTACAAACCAAATGATCTTATATTACGCACTACCTCATCATTGATTGCCTTTATTCTTTTAGGCTTCGCTGTCTATTTATTATTAGCCGGACATAATTCTCCAGGTGGAGGATTCGTTGGTGGACTCATGACATCTGGCGCTATTTTATTAATGAATATGTCTTATGGAGCAGATGTTGTAAAAAAAGTGTTGCCAATCGATTTTACAAAGTTAATTCCAATAGGTCTTGCAATCGCTGTAGGTACTGGAGTTGGATCATTCCTTTTTAAAGCTCCTTTCTTATCACAGACCTATGATTATTATACGTTTCCGATCTTTGGGAAGATAGAACTTGCAACTGCAATGATCTTTGATATAGGTGTTTACTTGACAGTTGTTGGTGTAATGATGACAATTATATTAACAATTGCCAATGACCAAGATTAAAAGGGGGAAAAGCTATGGCCAAAATACTTGTGGTCGATGATGCTAAATTTATGCGCGTAACCCTTTCCACCATTTTGACAAGTGAACAGCATGAAGTTGTCGGGGAAGCTGAGAATGGCGAGGAGGCAATTAAGCTGTATCAAGAATTGCAGCCTGATCTAGTTACAATGGACATCACAATGCCTGTGATGAACGGCATTGATGCAATTAAGGAAATTTGTAGAATAAATAAAAATGCAATGATTATCGTATGCTCAGCAATGGGTCAGCAAAAGGTAGTGGTTGAAGCGATTGAATCAGGTGCCAAAGATTTTATCATAAAACCATTTGATGAAGATCGTGTGTTAGACACTGTAAATAGAGTGTTGAACCTAAAGAATGAGTAATTAGACGATAAGAGAGAGTGTGACTACATAATGTTTTGGTTCATAGCAAGTACGTTAGTTGCAGCATTCATGGCGATAACAATGATTTTCATTCGGTTAAAGGCATCAAAGAAACCAGCTTCCGTAAAGAAAATTATCCTACCGCCATTTTTTATGAGTACAGGAGCACTTATGTTTCTATTTCCAATGTTTCATATTAGCTGGTATCAAGTACTTGAAGCTGTAGGAGTTGGAATTTTTTGCTCCATATTTTTGATAAAGACATCGAAATTCGAAATTCGTAACCAGGATATATACTTGGTTCCGTCGAAATCATTTGTATTTATATTATTTGGTTTACTTATCTTTCGGATTATTATAAAGCTAGCGATAGGAAGTCAGATATCTGTTGGAGAAACAAGCGGAATGTTCTTTCTGTTAGCCTTCGGCATGATTGTTACATGGCGATTATCGATGCTGTACAAGTACTTACAGCTAGAGAAACAGTTGAACATGAAAATGAATACATAAAAGCGTCAGACCAAGCAGTCTGACGCTTTTATTTTTGGTGTTTCCGTTTCCAATCTTGCTCATAGTCATCTCGAGATAGTTGAAAAAATTCTTCATAGGGCTTTGTATCGATATTCTTTTGAGCTAACTTTTTACGCAAAAACTTATGGTCACGTTTCGGAGTTGCAATAATGTAGCCTTCTATTAAAACATCCTGCGTAATGGTAGTCTTATCTTTCATAAGAGCGACTTCTCCTACTTTGCTCGCGATCTTATGCTTTGCAACATCTCTAAATAATTCAGGAACTGGCGAAACCAATTCATCAAGTAGCTCCTTTTCTTCCTCTTTCCACATATTTTTTGTTTTATTAACATAATATTCTTCCCAGTCCATGATTGATTTGCCATCTTCTTTTGGTAACCGCTTGAGGAATTTACGAAACATAAAAAAACCACCAATGGCCATTAATCCAATCATAATGAATCCCCAAATGATTATTAAGTAATCAACAATAACCGACATATTTTCACCTTATTCTCCTCTTTTTTACCAAAAATTCGCAGGAATGTGACAAAATTTTTAACTATTTAATTTATTTTTTCCATCACTTATAGTAAGATTAACAATAATTGGATGTTTTTTTGAAAATACATAGTCAACTATATTATAAGCTGAAACAGATTTACAAACAAGCGTCATACTATCAGAGAATAGATCATAAATATAAATTGTAGAAGAAAGGAATTGTTGAAATTTGCGAAAAAAGGGGGAAAAATGATGGGGTATGATCACGGAACCCAAAATAATGAGGAAGCTATCCACATTGCCGAAACAAAGCCGGTGCAATTGCGCTACCCACAATTATCCTCACTGCCTTCATTTATGCTTGCATGGGTAGAAAACAATTGTCATGATATCATAACTGTCTTAGATGAAGAAGGAAGAGTCATATTTAGTTCTAAGTCAACAGAGCATTTACTAGGATTTCACCCGTCTGAATTAGCGGGAAAGTTTTGGCATGAGATGATTTCTGCTGATGACGCAAGTTATATTAAAGACAATTTTGAGCAAAGATTTTCACAAAACCAACTTTATACCATGAATATACTAAACAGTGATGGCAAGTATATTTGGTCAGAATGTTCTGTAGTAAAATTACAAGATCCACAGAAAGATGAAATTTTCTATTTATCTACTATTGCTGATATACGAGATAAAAAAGAAGCGGAAGAAATGATGATACGTTCAGAAAAAATGTCAGTTGCTGGACAACTAGCAGCTGGAATTGCGCATGAAATCAGAAATCCGCTAACATCGTTAAAGGGATTTTTGCAGTTGCTTCAAGCAGGTGTAAACAGAAAAGAAGAATATTATAATATCATGATTGATGAAATTGAAAAAATGGAGACAATTACTTCTGAGTTACTTTTTATCTCGAAACCACTGACAGATAATAAGAAAATGGAATCCATCTTAGATATGGTTCATGATGTCGTCGTATTACTACAACCTCAAGCAAAGATGAAAAATATTCATATTGAATATTCCGTATCCAGGCATGAAAGCGTATTTTGCGATCGCTCGCAAATTAAACAAGTACTAATCAATTTGGTGAAAAATGCAATTGAAGCAATGGAAGAGAGTGGTAAAATTTATTTAACATCTACATCTAGTGATACCCATGTGGAAATCAGTATAATTGACGAAGGACCAGGTATTCCAGATGAAATCATACATAAGCTCGGAGAACCATTTTTTACAACAAAGCAAAGCGGGACTGGTCTAGGTATTATGATAACGAAACAAATTCTCGAAAGGCATCAAGCTTTCTTAGAAATTGAAGCTAAAGAACAAGTGGGGAGTACTTTCCGCATTATTTTTCCATTATCCAATAAATAATCCCGATCGTTTTTTAATGTTCAAATAACAGATAGTGATTTTCTTTGAAGAATACGTACTATACAAATTAGTGCGAAGTTTGGTGAGCCTTGGTGACAAATAAAACTGAATTGCATTATTACATTATAATTTATAACTAGTAGTTGATGTATCTTGATTTTTATATAAGAAAAAATTATCACTTCACATAAATTTTTACTATATAAAGTGTTGTTTCAATGGTTTGTTTTATGTCACATTTTCCTTTAATATAGAGTAAGTGGGTAAGGTTTATATTATATTGTTAATGAAAGTGAAAAAGATGTCGTACGTTGTAATTTGTATGACATGCATGATGAAAGGGGTACAAACATGGGGAAGAGTAATTCATTTAATGCTAAAAAGCAATTTGAACTCAATGGAAAAACCTACAACTATTATCAACTGAAAACTTTAGAAGAAGCTGGATTAGGAGAAATTTCACGCTTGCCATTTTCTGTTCGTGTTCTCCTAGAATCACTTGTTCGTCAACATGATGGACATCAAATCAAAGATGAGCACGTCGAACGCCTAACTAAATGGGGCACAGAAGCAGGAAAGGGTGTAGATGTTCCATTCAAGCCTTCGCGCGTTATTTTACAAGATTTCACAGGTGTACCAGCAGTAGTAGATCTTGCTTCTTTACGCAAAGCAATGGTAGATATGGGTGGAACACCTAGTAAAATTAATCCAGAAGTACCAGTAGATCTAGTTATTGACCACTCCGTACAAGTAGATCAATATGGTACAGCAAATGCGCTAAAAGCCAATATGGATTTAGAATTTGAACGAAATGCAGAGCGTTATGAATTTCTTAATTGGGCGCAAAAAGCTTTCGATAATTATCGTGCTGTACCACCGGCTACAGGAATTGTGCATCAGGTGAATCTAGAGTATATCGCAAATGTAGTACATGGCTTAGAAGACGAAAATGGTGAGTACGTTGCATTCCCAGACACACTTGTGGGAACGGATTCACATACGACAATGATTAATGGATTAGGCGTTCTTGGCTGGGGTGTTGGCGGTATCGAAGCTGAAGCAGGTATGCTTGGGCAACCTTCTTATTTCCCTGCTCCTGAAGTAATTGGAGTTAAGTTCACTGGAAGTTTTCCGAATGGAACAACAGCTACTGACTTAGCATTGAAAGTAACACAGGTATTACGTGAGAAAAACGTAGTCGGCAAATTTGTTGAGTATTTTGGCCCTGGTTTAAAGGATATGCCATTAGCAGATCGTGCTACAATTTCTAATATGGCACCAGAGTATGGCGCAACATGTGGTTTCTTCCCAGTGGATGAGGAATCATTGAACTACTTACGTCTAACTGGTAGAGACGAAGAGCAAATTGATCTTGTAGAAAAATACTGTAAGCTAAATAACCTATGGTATTCTGCAGATCAGAAAGATCCAGAGTACACGGATCTTGTTGAGATTAATTTATCAGAACTAGAACCTAACCTTTCAGGACCGAAACGTCCTCAAGATTTAATCGCGCTATCAAATATGAAAAAAGAATTTAATAAGGCGATTACAGCACCCGCTGGAAACCAAGGCTTTGGACTTGATAAATCTGAATTCAAAAAAGAAGCAGTTGTCGAGCATCCAAATGGGAAATCATCCGTTATGAAAACTGGAGCACTTGCTATCGCAGCAATCACTTCTTGTACAAATACGTCCAATCCTTACGTAATGTTAGGTGCTGGTCTATTGGCGAAAAACGCAGTAGAAAAAGGGCTCCTCGTACCTGAATACGTAAAAACTTCATTAGCACCAGGTTCAAAAGTAGTAACCAGATATTTAGAGGATGCTGGACTAATGCCTTATTTAGACAAACTTGGCTTTAACCTAGTAGGATATGGATGCACAACATGTATTGGTAACTCTGGACCATTACGCGAAGAAATTGAGCAAGCGATTATTGATAATGACCTTACAGTATCGTCTGTTCTTTCTGGTAATCGTAACTTTGAGGGACGTATCCATCCATTAGTAAAAGCAAACTACCTTGCATCTCCACCTTTAGTAGTAGCTTACGCGTTGGCAGGTACGGTAGACATTGATCTTACGAAAGATGCTTTGGGGGCCGATAAAGATGGAAATCCAATATACATGAATGATATTTGGCCATCCATGGAAGAAATCAAGTTACAGGTAGAAAAAGTTGTTCAACCTGAGATTTTCCGTAAAGAATACGAAGATGTGTTTAGTTCGAATGAACGCTGGAATGAAATTGATACGACAGATGAACCATTATTTGAATGGGATAGTGAATCGACATATATTCAAAATCCACCATTCTTTGAAGGTCTAGCGAAAGAGGCTGACTCAGTCAAGCCACTGAATAACTTACGTGCTATTGGTAAATTTGGTGATTCTGTAACTACAGACCATATCTCACCTGCAGGTGCTATTGCAAAAGATATGCCAGCAGGTAAATTTCTACAAGATAAAGGCGTTTCACCTCGTAACTTTAACTCTTATGGATCTCGTCGTGGAAACCATGAAATTATGATGCGTGGCACATTTGCCAATATCCGTATTCGTAATTTACTTGCTCCAGGTACAGAAGGCGGCTTTACAACGTATTGGCCAACAGAAGAAGTTATGCCTATCTATGATGCAGCAATGAAGTATCAGCAAGATGGCACTGGTCTTATCGTTATTGGCGGTAAGGACTATGGAATGGGTTCTTCTCGCGATTGGGCCGCTAAAGGAACAAATTTACTAGGAATTAAAACCGTAATTGCCGAAAGCTTCGAACGAATTCATCGTTCTAATCTAGTTATGATGGGTGTGCTACCATTACAATTTGAAAATGGAGAAAGTGCAGATTCATTAGGTTTAACTGGTAAAGAAAGCTTTAGTATTGAAGTTAATGAAGATGTAAAACCACATGATTTAGTAAATGTAACAGCGGTAAGTGAAGATGGTACGAAAACAGAATTTAAAGCTGTTGCACGATTTGATAGTGATGTAGAGATTGATTACTATCGTCATGGCGGCATCTTACAGATGGTATTACGTAACAAGTTAGAAGTATAATTTTTACCTATATCTTAAAAAGCCTCTACAACGATCATAATTGTAGAGGCTTTTTTCTATAATATTATGAAGAGATAATGGTGAATTTTTTACGAACGATAACGTATGTAGCTTTACAAACCCAATTATTTTACATACCATTTAATAAGGATAGGAAAATAGAATAGAAAATCGCATTTATAATGATTAGCAAGGAGACATCGTGTATGTTAAAAAAAATAGTTGGAATTACTGTGATCATCGTGCTAGCTGGAATTGTACTTTTTAACTATGTTCAACAACGAAACGAAGTTTCAAAAGAAGATAATGAATATAATGTAAGCGGTGATACAGATGCTGAAGGTGGTGCTATTTCTTCAGTAGAAAAGGACAAAGTACTTCAACCTGGTGATACTGCACCTGATTTTCAACTTGAGACACTTAGTGGAGATACACTAAAACTGTCTGATTTACGAGGTAAAAAGGTTATTCTTAATTTCTGGGCAACATGGTGCCCACCTTGTCGTAAAGAAATGCCAGCAATGCAAGACTTCTATAATGAACATAAAGAGAATGTAGAGGTTGTAGCCGTTAATTTAACTGACTCAGAAAAAAAGGAAAAGGATGTTCACAAATATATTAATAAGTATGACTATACATATCCTATACCATTGGATCGAAAATCGAAGGCACGTAATATGTACCAAGTATTTAGTGTTCCAACAACTTATTTTATTGATACAAAAGGAAAAATCCATCAAGTGAAGCCCGGACCAATGACATATGAATTTATGAAAGATACTATTAATTCTGCTAATTAAGGTATATATTTAAGCTAAACTGGTAAAGCTTCTTCTAAAAAGGAGTGAATTACCATTTCTTTAAAGAAAAAACGTACGTTTGATGAATTAGTGAGTGAAAATCGTCAGCAAATATTAAAAGACAGATCACTCATGGACAAGATCGAAAAGCAATTGGAATTAAAAAGAAAACCTATTCAAAAAGAAGTTCAATAAAATAGATAGAAGTTTAATCACTTTCCATTCGTGGGAAGTGTTTTTTTGGATAAATTTTCTAGTATATAGATGCATTCACAAGAAATAATAGGTGCAGACAAAAGAAAGGAGGGATTTATTCATGACGACAGATAAATACCAGCCAAAGCCAGATGATCGTAGTGATAATGTAGAAAAGTTACAGGATATGGTTCAGGATACAATTGAAAATATGGAACAAGCACATGAAACGATGCAATTTTCTTCCGGTGAAGAGAAAGAAGCTATAAAAGCAAAAAATAAAAGAAGAGAGCAAGCCATTGAAGGTATGCGAAAAGAGATAAAGGACGAACATGAGCATAATGAGTTGAATTAAGTGAATTCCCCCGATACTAGGTTAAAGTGAATCGGGGGATTTTAAGTCGCTGTCACTTAATATTTAGAAGAAATATGTTAAGCTATATGTTGAGAGAAAAAGAAGCTGGGAGGAATAATCAGTGCAATCAGTCAGGACACCAATTGCAGTCAGATATCAAGAAACAGATCAGATGGGTGTTGTTTACCATGCTAATTA
Source organism: uncultured Virgibacillus sp. (assembly GCF_947495635.1). NCBI lineage: Bacteria > Bacillati > Bacillota > Bacilli > Caryophanales > Bacillaceae > Virgibacillus > uncultured Virgibacillus sp. The sequence continues at coordinate 24,591 of NZ_CANMAB010000012.1, forward strand.
TCTTGTATGGTTTGAGATTGGAAGAACAAAATTTATCGAATCTCTTGGTTTTCATTATACAGATATGGAAGAGCATCAAATCGTGTCTCCCGTTACAAACGCAACGATTCAGTTTAAAAAGCCAATTCGTTATGGTGAGGATGCATTTGTGAAGACATGGCTAGAAACATACGATGGTATTCGAACGGTATATGGCTATCAGATTTTAAATCATAAAGAAGAAGTAGCTGTAAGCGGAACAACAGAGCATGTTATAGTGAAAAAAGATACGTTTAGACCATTATCCTTAAGAAAAGCTTTTCCTGATTGGCATGAAGCTTATACAAAACAATTAAATGAGGAATAATCATGGCTTTTGGAATAGATCGTAAGGAAATATTGAGGTGGAAAAATGAGATTAACGCTGGAAAAATAGCATTCCTAACTCATTATTGGATAGATAATCGTTTTCCAGGATGTACTACAGTTACAAAGGTGGGCTGCAAAAATGTAGATCAGTTGATTTCTTGGGGTGAACCATATGGTCTAATGCCTCAATGGATTGATCGTAAATTAAATTACCCCCATTTTGACTTATTTGGTGAAAAGCAAAGTGAAATATTACGTAAAGAGGAGCAATGGGAACAAATAGAAAGATTTCGATTATAACATAGAAATAATTCCATCCTTACTTGTATAGATAAACAAGCAAAAGGGAAACTTCCTAGAGAGTTCCCTTTTGCTAATAACCGCTATGTTTAGTTCGTAATATACTTCATAGTGGGCTCCTGTTTTTTTCTACTGTAGCTGATCTTAAGATCCTTATCTTCAAAATACCATTCATCTTTTGTTTCAACAAAAAAGGTGACACCTTCAACCTCAATGGAGGTATGTAGATCTTCCGGCTTTTCATTGCTTACACCTAATGAAAAGCCGGGCACATTTCCTCCAATGCCACCATATCTTACAAAAAATCGAACATAGGAAGTATCTTCGTCTATATCTAACTCTTTTTTATACCATTTTGCAGCTTCTTTACTAATTTGTATATTCAATGAAGACAACTCCTTTGTTTCTCTATCTATTATCATCTTGCTTTTTTCTCTTTTCCGGTACTAAATCTACTCCACCAGCGTGAAACGGGTGGCATTTGCTAATTCGCTTCACGGTCAAATACGTTCCCTTCCATACGCCAAAACGTCTATATGCTTCAAGTCCATACTCCGAACAAGTAGGGTAGAACCGGCAAGTTGGTGGTGTGAATGGACTAATAGCTGATCGATAAAATTTTATTAATCCAATGAAGAGATATTTCATAGATATGACCTTCTCTAATAAGTTTCATTTTCTTTGTCATAGCTGACTGTAGCAATAGCATCATGCATATGAATGGATTCTTCATTCCGACAGCTAACTTTAAATTTCGTTATAAATGGAAGCTCATACAAATCCGCTGCGACTAGCCTTACCACATCTTCTACAAACCTTGGATTCTCATATGCCTGTTCCGTAACCATTTTTTCATCTGTTCTTTTTAAGATTGGATGTAATCTTGCACTTGCATTGCTCTCAGCAGCCTCTAATAATATGGCTTTCCAATCTGATAAAGATTCATCATAGTCTTCTGATAATGATACTTCGATCTTGACGTTACCTCGTTGGTTATGTGCGCTATACTCACTAATCTCTTTCGAGCATGGACATAGCGTTGTAATCGACGCAGCTAAAGATACAGCCAATTGATAACCGAGCTGTCTATCATAATTAATGCTAATGGTAGCATTGGCATGATTCATTCCAGCAAGTCTGGTATCTGGGGCATGTCTCTCATAAAACCAAGGAAAGCTCACCTTAAGGGAGGCATCCTGTTGATCTAATCGTTCCGCTAATTCTTTTGCAAACGATTTTAATGTATGAAGATCCATTGCAAACCCATTAGCATGATAATTTGCTAACTGTTCCGTAAAGCGACTCATATTTGTTCCTTTGTTTGATTGCTTCAAGCTAGATGTAAAGGTAAATTCACCAATTGTAGTTTGCTTGGCTGGAGTTAAGGAACTGTATATGGTTATTGGATGTTTTACCTTAGTAATTCCAACTGCATCCAAATCAAATAAGAAGTCCTTTTTCGTATTTTGCAAATCTGCCATATGCACTTTATCGACAGGTTTTGTTCTCGGGACCGGCATTACAGAACCAAATAATTTATGACGTTGTTCTTTGTTAGGCAATTTCTTCTTTGGGAATGTCTGTGTATTATCCATAACATCGTCCCCTTTCTCTTTGCTAATAAAAGTATACTGTAGGTGTTATAAAGATTCAATGTATAGGTTTTGATAGGAAAGAATTACATCCAAGTAATTTTCGGTTCTGTTTTATTCTTTATCCGCTTAATATTCTCTCTATGTCTATAAAAAACGAAAATTGTAAGTATTGTCGTAACAATGATAAGCCCAATATCCTTAAAAAGGATCGACAAAACAATTGTAACGATACCTGTTATCATCGAGGACAAGGAGACGTATTTGGACAGATAGAGACTTAGCAAGAATGTGGTGATCATAATAATAAATAATAATGGATTAATTCCTAAAATAATTCCCCCTGATGTTGCTACTGCTTTCCCACCTTTAAACTTTGCAAAAATAGGATACGTATGCCCAGCTACGGCAAATAAGCCAACTACGAGACGATAAACATCAGCATCGAATATAAGCGGAATTAATGTTGCTGCTGTTCCCTTTAAGATATCTGCAAGTGTTACGATTATTCCTGCTTTAATTCCTAATACACGAAACGTATTTGTCGCGCCTAAGTTCCCACTACCATGTTGGCGAATGTCTTTATTATATCCCAGCTTGCCAACAATTAATGCTGAAGGAATAGAACCTAATAAATAAGCAATAATAGCAAACAAAATGTACTCCATATAAATTCCTTCTTTCTTCATTTATGTATGTATCAAACAAACAGGAGATACGATAGATGAGGCTTATTTTTAAAACTGTTGCTGCAATTTCATCATTCAATTTGCATGAATATAAGGAAAATACATACAGTTGATTTTCCACGCTATAAACGGAAAGTTCCGAGCAGCTTCGTTACCCCAGACTATTATCTGGACACACTTTTTCTCCGCAGCTGTTGTTACTTTCTGATTATAAAATGAAACCGCTCTCCTCCATTTACGGATTATTAGAGTTTCTCCAGTATTAACTGGTTACAAGGCCCTTACGAGTAAAACCATAGAGGGTAAGGAGAGATTAGAGACTTTCCACTAATTTATGCCTCCCTTTCATTTTATAGAATTGTAAGGGGGATTGGTGGAAGTGAGCACGTATGAAATTGATTCCAATCATAAAAAATAAGCTGCTTCTTATTTTAGCACGAACACAGCGTTTTAAGAACCATATTTCATGATAAGTTTATTATGTTTGAGATCGTTTCATTAGGGGAAATAACTATATTGCTTTAACATAGGGAATAATTAGAGAAGGAATAGCTAAGGAGGAAGCCATGATTGAATTTAAACATATTAAAAAAATCTACCCAGATGGAACGGAAGCGATAAAAGATATTTCCTTTCGTGTGGAAAAAGGGGAAATCATGACTCTAATCGGACCTAGTGGTTGTGGCAAGACAACCACAATGAAAATGGTAAATCGTTTAATTGAACCTACGTCAGGTGAAATATACATAAATGACAAAGCCATTGATTCCTATAATATCCATGAACTAAGATGGAATATAGGCTATGTACTGCAACAAATTGCATTATTTCCCCACCTAACGATCGATGAGAATATAGCAGTTGTTCCAGAAATGAAAAAGTGGAAACGTAAAGCGATTAAACAACGAAATCGAGAATTGTTAGATATGGTTGGGTTAGATCCTGCAACTTTTCAAAACAAAATGCCGCGAGAACTATCTGGTGGTCAGCAGCAACGGATAGGTGTCATTAGAGCATTAGCTGCAGATCCTGATATCATTCTAATGGACGAGCCTTTTAGTGCATTAGATCCTATTAGCAGAGAGCAATTGCAAAAAGATATTCGTTCATTGCAAAAAGAAATAAAAAAAACTATTCTTTTTGTTACCCATGATATTGATGAAGCGATGGCATTAGGGGATAGGGTTTGTTTGATGAAGGGTGGAAAAATTGTCCAACTTGATAGGCCCCAAGATATTATTTTGCATCCACAATCTCCATTTGTTAAAGACTTTATTGGTGAAAGGAAATCTCCATGGCAAACAGCGGTAGATATTATAGCTGATCCATCACAAAAATACGTCCTTTCTCAATCATCCTATAATAACGGTAATTACTCTAAGTTACAAACTTATATTGTGCGTGATGAAAATAATATGTATGTGGGCTTGTTACAATCTGGCATTCTAACAGATGGAATTCGGTTAGAGAATGACCTGCCCTTAATTAAAGCTGTGGAAATTATTGAATCATCAAATCAAACGATTTATCCAGTAGTCAAAGCAAATAAACTGGTAGGGGTCATTAGTTATCGCGATATCGTGGCATATCTAAAAAGTAAAGCCGTAGTAGCGAATGGAGTGGTTCAATCATGAACGATTTCATTACAGTATTTCAAAACAGACAAGATATGTTTTGGGAAACCATTTGGGAACATTTGCAAATCTCATTACTATCATTAATAATTGCAATTGTCATTGCTGTACCATTAGGTTTAGCTTTAACAAGGTATCCTAAAATTGCTGAACCAATTATTGGCATATCTGCAGTCATGCAAACGATCCCTAGCCTAGCTGTGCTTGCTTTTTTAATTCCTTTTTTTGGTATTGGAACATTACCAGCCATCATTGCATTGACTGCTTATGGATTGTTACCGATACTTCAAAATAGTTATACAGGGATAAAAGAAGTAGACCCTGCATTAAAAGAAGCTGCTACTGGGATGGGGATGAATTCGTTTAAACGATTAACAAAGGTAGAGCTTCCGATAGCAATGCCCGTTATCATGGCAGGAATTCGTACTTCAATGGTTTTAATTGTCGGTACTACAACACTTGCAGCGCTTATAGGGGCAGGAGGATTAGGGGAGTTAATTCTTCTCGGTCTTGATCGCGGAGCAGATGTTAACCTCATTTTACTTGGTGCAATACCCGCAGCTTTATTAGCAATCATATTGGATTTTATACTACGTGGGTTTGAGCGCATCTCCAGAAGGGCAGGTTTTAAAGCTTTTCTTTCCATGCTAATAATAGCTGTTTTAATTGTTGTATCTCCATTTATTTTTAGTAATTCCAAACAAGCTGATTTAGTAATTGGCGGTAAACAGGGTGCAGAACCTGCTATCTTAATCAATATGTATAAATTACTAATTGAGCAAGACACGGATCTTACGGTAGAATTAGAAGCAGGCTTGGGGAAAACTTCATTGGTATTTGATGCACTAAAGGAAGGGAGCATCGATATTTTCCCTGAATTTACAGGGACAGCCATTGTAACCCATTTAGGCGACCAAGCGAATAGTAATGAAGCAAATCAAGTCTACGAACAGGCAAAAAAGGGTATGAACGAACAATATGATATGGCATATTTAGAACCGATGAAATTTAATAATACGTATGCTGTAGCTACTACCAAGCAATTAGCTGAGCAATATAGTCTAAAAAATATTAGTGATCTTAAGCAAATAGAGGATAATATAACTGCAGGATTTACATTAGAGTTTAAAGACAGATATGACGGGTATGTAGGTATGCAGGACAAATATAATTTAAATATAAACGATGTACGCACCATGGATCCTGGGTTAAGACAAGATGCATTAACGACAGGCGATGTAGATATCATTGATGCCTATGCTACAGATAGCTATATGATTGAATTAGATTTAGTTACTCTAGAAGATCCGAAGAATCTATTTCCCCCATACCAAGGAGCACCACTAATGAAGAATGAAACATTAGATAAACACCCAGAATTAGAAACGATATTAAACAAGCTCGCAGGGAAAATTACAGATGAACAAATGAGAAAAATGAATTATCAAGTAGATTATGAAGACAAATCTCCAGAAGAGGTCGCTAAACAGTTCTTAGAAGAACATGACCTCATTGTAACGGAGTAGAAAGGGGGATATTTATGCGTTGGGAAAATCCATCAAATGACAGACTAAAGCAAGTTTTGACTACTGCAAAAACAATTGCTGTTGTAGGTTTATCTTCTAACCCAGATAGAACCTCATATCAAATTGCTCAAATTATGCAAAAGCAAGGGTATCGAATTATTCCTGTAAATCCTACAATAAGTGAGGTGCTTGGAGAAAAATCGTATCCTTCATTAACAGATGTTGAAGAGCAGATCGATATTATTAATGTGTTTCGTAGGCCAGAGCATTTACTTGATATCGCTAAAGAAGCTGTACAAACCAATTGTAGTGTTTTTTGGGCACAGCAAGGGATAAGTAATGAGGATGCCTATGATTATTTGAAGAAACATGATTTCACGGTTATTATGGATTTATGCATTAAAGTTGTACATGCCGTATTAGTAAAATAACGAAGCTTACAGGATGGCATATTCATGCCATCCTCTTCCTTTTCCAAAAGGTATACACCTTTTGGAATGCTATAATGCCATTAAAGAGATGTAGTAAGTTAAAATAGTGTCTCAAAGCTACTTAACTATAGTTGACCCATGCAAGATAAAAGGAAGTGTAGTATACTTAAGTACACCGCTTATGGTTAATACTGGCAAGTACAAAGCATTATCAGCTCATCATAATGATAGATAGCACAAAACCTCGGTAAGCGATGTTGGCTACGTAAAGAGGAGACTTAGGCTTTACAAGTTGGTAAAAATTTAAAATTGATGCGGCATGACAGATAGGGATACCTATCATTTTTCTTTCTTAAGGATATAGTATATACGCAAAATATAATTAGTCTTTACAGAAACAAACATTCGTTCTATTATAGTGAGAGAAAATCTGGATATACTTTTTATATTATACTAAGAATTAATAGATGAATGTGCGCAACATAATGAATTTAGTTGAGAACAGATGCAAGATACTACGACTTAAATAAATGAAAGTTAGGTTTTGCATGAGCAAAGGGCAGAGCGTTATACACTGGTAATGATTCGAACAAAGTAATCTACGTAAGAAGGGAGCAGTTTTGAATTGGCTCAACAACCTATGCAATATAGTGATGACTCAATACAGGTACTTGAAGGATTAGAAGCAGTCAGAAAAAGACCTGGAATGTATATAGGAAGTACAGATCTCCGTGGTTTACATCATCTCGTATTTGAAATTGTTGATAATGCTGTAGATGAAGCTTTAGCAGGATTTGGTGAAACGATAAAAGTAACCATACATAAAGATAATAGTATTTCAGTAGTGGATAAGGGCCGAGGTATACCAACTGGAATGCACCGTACTGGAAAGTCCACACCTGAGGTCATTTTTACAGTATTACATGCAGGAGGAAAGTTTGGTCAGGGAGGCTATAAAACAAGTGGTGGACTGCATGGGGTTGGCGCTTCTGTTGTCAATGCACTCTCTGAATGGTTAGAGGTAACTATTCATCGAGAGGGGCACACCTATTTTCAACGATTCGAAAACGGTGGTAAGCCGGTTGGTTCCCTTGAAAAAAAGGGGACAACGAAAAAGAAAGGATCGACCATTCACTTTAAACCAGATCCAGGTATTTTTACAACCATTGTATATGATTTTGAAACCTTGTCGGAACGGTTACGCGAGGCAGCCTTTTTGTTAAAAGGGCTAAAAATTCAACTATCTGACCTTCGTAATAATCAACATGAAGAATATCAATTTCCAGATGGTCTCAAGGCTTTTGTACATTATTTAAATGAGGAAAAGGACACGCTTCATCCTGTAGTTGCATTTGAAGGAGAGCAACAAGGAATAGAAGTTGATTTTGCATTTCAGTTTAACGATGGCTATGCCGAAAGTATGCTGTCTTTTGTTAATCACGTCCGAACAAAGGACGGTGGAACACATGAATCTGGTGCTCGCACAGCAATTACTAGAACGTTTAATGATTATGCGCGTCGGGCAGGATTACTTAAAGAAAAAGATAAGAATCTGGAAGGAACAGATATACGAGAGGGCTTTACTTCAATCGTTTCTGTTCGTGTGCCAGAGGAAAAACTTCAATTTGAAGGTCAAACGAAAGGAAAATTAGGTACACCTGAAGCAAGATCAGCTGTTGACGCCATTGTTTCTGAGAAGTTATCCTATTTCCTTGAAGAAAATCCGGACGTCTCGGGACTGTTAATAAAGAAAGCAATCAAAGCGAAGGAAGCAAGAGAAGCTGCCCGAAAAGCGAGAGAAGAGGCACGTACTGGTAAGAAAAGAAAAAGAAAAGATACCATATTAAGCGGGAAATTAACACCTGCGCAATCAAAGAATCCAAAACGTAACGAATTATATTTAGTTGAGGGTGATTCGGCTGGAGGGTCTGCAAAGCAGGGTAGAGATAGGAAATTCCAAGCTGTATTACCTCTACGTGGTAAAGTAATCAATACCGAAAAAGCGAAGCTTCAAGATGTATTTAAAAATGAAGAAATCTCAACCATCATCCACACCATTGGTGCGGGAGTAGGCGGAGATTTTGATTTAGATGATGTGCAATATGATAAAATCATTATTATGACGGATGCTGATACAGATGGGGCACATATTCAAGTATTATTACTAACGTTTTTCTACCGCTATATGCGCCAGCTAGTGGAAGCAGGAAAGATTTATATCGCTCTCCCACCTTTATATAAGATCTCTAAAGGAAAAGGAAAAAAAGAGAAGGTTGTATATGCATGGGATGAGGAAGAAATGAAAAAAGCGACACTTACGTTCAAGAATGGGTATACGCTGCAGCGCTATAAAGGTCTTGGTGAAATGAATGCAGATCAGCTATGGGAAACAACCATGAATCCTGAATCTAGAACGCTTATCCGTGTAACCATTGATGACTTAGCTAGAGCAGAACGACGTGTAACAACATTAATGGGGGACAAGGTAGAGCCGCGGAGAAAATGGATTGAAGGCAATGTAGAGTTTGGCTTAGATGATGAATCAAATATTTTAGAAAATGATAAAATTCATACAGAACAACAACAATAATTAAAGTATAACCATAAGGGGGGGTTGGTTTGTCACAACCAGAAACGTATTTAGACCTTCCGTTAGAAGAAGTAATTGGAGACAGATTTGGAAGGTATAGTAAATATATTATTCAAGACAGAGCATTACCTGATGCAAGAGATGGGTTGAAACCTGTTCAAAGAAGAATTCTTTATGCTATGCATGAAGAGAAAAACACGCATGATAAAAATTTTCGTAAATCAGCAAAAACCGTTGGTACCGTAATTGGGAATTATCATCCACATGGTGATTCCTCTGTATACGAAGCGATGGTTCGTCTTAGTCAAGAATGGAAGGTAAGGAATGTCTTAGTAGAAATGCACGGAAATAATGGTAGTATCGATGGCGATCCACCTGCTGCAATGCGTTATACAGAAGCTAGATTATCAAGTATCGCTTCTGAGTTATTACGTGATATTGATAGGGATACGGTTGATTTTATTCCAAACTTTGATGATACCATTATGGAGCCTGTGGTCCTTCCTGCAAAGTTCCCGAATTTACTAGTTAATGGTTCAACAGGAATATCCTCAGGTTACGCTACGGATATACCTCCACATAATTTAGAAGAAGTGCTTGATGCAGTTATATTAAAAATTGATAAGCCTGCAGTCACTACAGAAGAATTAATGGAAGTTATTAAAGGTCCCGATTTTCCTACTGGAGGAATCATTCAAGGTGTGGAGGGCATAAAAAAGGCGTATGAAACAGGGCGCGGCAAAATAGTAGTTCGTGGTAAAACAAAAGTAGAAGAGGTACGTGGCAATCGTCAGCAAATAGTCATTGATGAAATACCGTATGAAGTAAATAAAGCCAACATGGTTAAAAAAATTGATGAATTGAGAATCGATCGGAAGGTAGAGGGAATTGCCGAAGTCCGTGATGAGACAGATCGTACCGGGTTAAGGGTAGTCGTCGAACTAAAAAAGGATGTAAATAGTGAAGGTGTTCTTAATTATCTGTTCAAAAATACAGATTTACAGGTTACTTATCACTTTAATATGGTTGCCATTCAAGACAAAACCCCTAAGCTCCTTTCATTAAATGAAATGCTTGATGCCTACATTAGACATCAAAAGGAAGTTGTAACTAGACAAACAGTATTTGATTTAACGAAGGCCAAGGACCGTGCACATATCGTAGAGGGGCTAATGAAAGCTATATCCATCCTTGATGAAGTTATCGCAACTATTCGATCATCTAAGGATAAGCAAGACGCTAAACAACGATTAATCGCAAACTATGGATTTACAGAAGCACAAGCAGAAGCTATTGTAATGCTTCAGCTCTATCGCTTAACAAACACTGACATCACTACACTTCAGCAAGAAGCTGAAACACTTCGAGAAAAAATTAAGGAACTAGAGCATATATTACAGAGCGAGAAAAAGCTGCTTCAAACGATCAAAAAAGACTTGAGAAAAATCAAAAAAACATTTGCAACTCCTAGAAAAACAATTGTTGAAAATGAGATAGAGGAATTAAAGATTGATATCGAGGTTATGGTCGCTAGTGAAGATGTTCTTGTATCTGTTACCAGAGATGGTTATGTAAAGCGAACTAGCCTTCGTTCGTATAGTGCATCAAATGGCGAAGATTTTGCAATGAAAGAAGATGACCATATTGTTGGTTTAATCGAATTAAATACGACGGATAAAGTTCTCGTCTTTACGAATAAAGGAAAGTATTTATATTTACCTGTTCACGAACTTCCAGATATACGTTGGAAGGATATTGGACAGCATATATCTAATATAGTTTCCATCGATAAGGATGAACGTATTATTGAATGCATACCTGTCCGTGATTTTAAAGAGGATAACTTCCTATTGTTTTTCACAAAAAACGGCATGGTTAAAAGGAGTCCATTACAGTTATATGACGCTCAGCGATACTCGAAGGCTTTAATTGCCCTAAACCTAAAAGCTGATGATGAAGTAGTGAATGTCCACAAAACAAATGGTCATACAGATGTATTCATAGCATCTAATAAAGGTTACGGCCTCTGGTATCATGAAGCAGATATATCGATAGTGGGGCAACGAGCTGCTGGTGTTAAAGCAATTCAACTGAAAAAAGATGAATACGTTGTTAACGGACAAGTATTTGATGATCTCTCTGATCCATCTCTGGTGGTTCTAACACAAAGAGGCGCATGCAAACGTATGAGATTGCAAGAGTTTGAAAAATCGACACGAGCGAAGCGTGGGTTATTGATGCTTCGTGAGCTGAAGAGTAAACCCCATCGAATTAGAGGATTTTTCCTTATTAATGAAGATGATACACTAGACTTCCAAACAAGTGACGGTACGACACACAGTATATTTCCACTAGAACTTTCCAATAGTGATCGATACAGTAATGGTTCATTTATTATTGATGCTGACACGCATGGTGAGGTAGTAGAAGCATGGAAGCAGGCTCATTATCAGAAACCATTTGAAGATACAAATAAAGCATAATGTAGTAATATTTTCTAGCTATTCATATGACAGGTAAGCCAAGAAGGTTGCCTGTCATTTTTTTAATGGCTGAGAAGTCTCCCTGTCTCTGCTAGCCTACTTTAAAACAAAGGGTCGAAATTATTATCCCTCACTTTGAGAACAAAAATAGCATACAATTAAGTATTCAACCCGTACTTAGACTCACTATTTTGCATGGAATTGTACGTAGTACACACGGAATCTGCAAGTATTACTGGAGATACGCTCATCTATTCCATTCTTCATAAAGCAATTTTAAAATAATCGTTTCTGAACCGCAGCGGATACGAACCTTTTCTCTAAATTCCTATTGTATTTTTATAGCACACGCGTATATATTGTAGTGACTTTTGATCCATTTACAGGAAAAGTAAGAGATCTTTGATGCAGACAGGAAACCCTTTCAGCGGACATTGAAGGCTGAAAACGGTAATAAAAACCTTTAGCCGCAGAGCAGGCTACTAGTTCCCACTGGTGGTTTGGGTTTATTTATAAATACTTTTTATTCAACTAACGCTTTGCATTTCTTGCCAAGACTTTATATTTTCAGATAAATATGATAGTGTTAAAATATCTAATGAAGAGGAGGGATTTAGAACGGAATTACGTGAAAAAATAATTCAATCTTCATTGCTACATTTCGAAAAGTATGGATATCACGGAGTAACAGTGAATCAAATTGTCGCTGATGTAGGTACTTCTAAGGGTGGATTTTATCATCACTTCTCTTCTAAAGATGAGCTACTATACTTAATCCATGATACGTTTATATCTTATGTACTTGATAAAGCCATCCGTGCCAATGAAATGTATCATTCACCGACAGAGAAGCTAAGCGTAATTATTAAGGATTTTGTTAAGGTTTTTGATATTTATAAGCCACATATTTCCGTGTTTTATCAGGAAACAGTATATTTAAAACCTGAGTATGAGTCTTTAATCAAAGCAAAGCGTGACCAGTTTAAACAGCTCATATTTCAAGTCATTTATGAAGGTAAGCAAACTGGTGAATTTCGTCAGGCATTACCGGTTGAAATTACAGGAATGGCAATATTAGGGATGGTAAACTGGACATATAAATGGTATAAGCAAGGTGGTGCGAAGAGTATTAATGAAATCAGTGACATTTTCGTAGATCTCATTTTACATGCTGTCTTAGATCACGGAAATATACACGATGATGCATATGAAGCGTTGATAGACGATAATATGTAATAATTACATGTATAATGCTTTGAACAGACCAACCAGTCGGTCTTTCAGCATGGGATAGGAGGAAAACATGAATTTTGAATTATCAAAGGAACAATTAATGATTAAAAAAATGGTAAAGGATTTTGCGGAAAATGTGATTCAACCTAGAGCAATCGAAATTGATAAGGAGGCAAAATTCCCTATTGATATCTTCGATCAGCTTGGAGAGCTTGGCATACTCGGCATTCCTTTCCCTGAGGAGTATGGTGGTTCCGGTGGTGACACATTATCGTACGCTTTAGCTGTAGAAGAAATTGGCAGTGTTTGTGGTAGTACAGGATTAAGCTATGCTGCCGCAGTTTCATTGGGAGCAAGTCCCATTTACTATTTCGGAACAGAAAAACAAAAGAAAGCGTTCCTAACTCCTTTAGCTCAAGGAAAAGCACTTGGTTCATTCGGATTAACAGAGCCTAATGCCGGATCAGATGCAGGTGGAACAAAAACAACTGCTAAATTAGAGGGCGATGAATATATTATTAATGGAGAGAAGTGCTTTATAACTAACGCTAGTTTTGCTAAAACATTAATTGTAACCGCTGTCACAGGTAAAAATGAGAAAGGAAAAAATATTATCTCAGCGATTATCGTTCCAACAGATACAAAAGGAGTTAAAATTACTAGCAATTATGACAAGATGGGTGTACGCGGATCCGATACAGCGGAAATCGTACTTGACCAAGTACGTGTTCCAAAGGAAAATCTACTGGGTGATCCGGAAAAAGGGTTTAAGCAATTCCTCTATACATTAGATGGTGGAAGAATTTCAATAGCTGCACTTGGAGTAGGTATTGCTCAAGCTTCTTTAGAAAAAGCATTAAACTATGCAAAGGAAAGAAAACAGTTCGGCCAATCTATTTCTAATTTCCAATCTATCCAATTTAAATTAGCTGATATGGCAATGGAAGTAGAGCTGTCACGAAACATGGTTCATAAAGCAGCTTGGTTAAAGGATAATGATAAGCCATTTAGTAAAGAAGCAGCCTATGCAAAGCTTTTTGCATCCGAAACAGCATCTCGTGCAGCGAATCAAGCCATTCAAATTCATGGTGGGTATGGATATATGCGTGAGTATGAAGTAGAACGCTACCTAAGGGATGCAAAACTACTTGAAATTGGAGAAGGTACTTCAGAAATTCAACGTTTAGTTATCGCTAGACAATTAGGTTGCTAGTTTAGTAGGGGGAGGAAAACGTCCATGACACTTTTAAATTTTACTGTTGGAGAGCTTTTAGAAAAGCAAGTAGAATTATATCCTGATCATGAAGCCGTTATTTATCCAGAACTACACTTGAGAAAAAGCTACAAAGCATTCAATGAAATGGTGAATGAAGCAGCAAAGGGATTTATGGCATTAGGTATTGAAAAAGGAGAAAATGTAGCGATTTGGGCAGATAATAAGCCTGAGTGGCTGACAACTCAATTTGCAACCGGAAAGATGGGTGCAGTATTAGTTACTGTAAATACCAGTTATCAAGCATCCGAGCTTCACTATTTACTAGAACAGTCAGAATCGACAACGCTAATTCTCGCGGAAAGTTATAAAGGCACATCTTATATCGATATACTTAAAAAGATTTGTCCAGAGCTAGAAATGGCTGAAAAAGGTATGCTTCAATCAAAAACCTTACCAAATCTTAAAAATATAATCGTTATTGGTGAGAACACGTATTCATTTGCCTACAACTGGAATGAAGTAATGCAATATGGAAACATCATTAGTGAGCAAATGCTACTTGAACGGAAAGAAAGTCTACAAGTTAATGATGTTATTAATATGCAGTACACATCTGGCACAACTGGATTCCCTAAAGGTGTCATGCTAACACATTATAATATTGTCAATAACGGAAAGCAGATTGCTGATTGTATGGAACTGACGTCTGAAGATAGACTTTGTATTCCTGTTCCTTTTTTTCACTGCTTTGGCTGTGTATTAGGAGTATTAGCTGCTGTATCAAAAGGAACAACAATGGTTTTATTAGAACAATTCCATCCTGAGAAAGTCTTATCCGCTGTTTCTAGCGAAAGATGTACGGCACTTCATGGCGTGCCAACGATGTTTATTTCTGAATTAAATCACCCAAACTTCAAGCAATATAATTTATCTAGTCTAAGAACTGGCATAATGGCAGGGTCTACCTGTCCAATGGAAGTGATGACAAATGTAATGGAAAAGATGGGTGCAAAAGAAATAACAATTGCTTATGGACAGACAGAGTCCTCCCCAGTAATTACACAAACGAAAACAGACGACCCTATTGAATTACGCGTAAGTACCGTAGGAAAGCCACACCCAAATGTAGAAGTTAGGGTAATTATACCAGGAACAGATGATGATCAAGAAATTGGCGTACCAGGTGAGTTACTAACAAGAGGCTATCATGTCATGAAAGGCTATTATAATAATACGGCTGCAACAAATGAAGTAATAGATGAACACGGATGGTTACATACAGGTGATTTAGCCGTTATCCATCATAACGGTTATTTAGAAATCACCGGAAGAATGAAGGATATGATTATTCGTGGTGGTGAAAACATTTATCCGAGAGAAATAGAAGAATTTTTATATCAGCATCCCGATGTACTTGATGTACAAGTCGTTGGTGTTCCAGACCAAAAGTATGGGGAAGAAATTATGGCTTGGATTATCTTGCAAGAAGGTAAAGTACACACAGCAAAGGACATACAAAAATTTTGTTATGGGAAAATATCGAAACATAAAATCCCAAGATATATTGAGTTTGTCCAGGAGTATCCGATGACTGCAAGTGGCAAGATTCAAAAATATAAACTTAAAGAGTTAGCTTTACAACAGTTACAACGATAGGGGGAACCGTATGATAAACAAAATAGTTATTGCTAATCGTGGGGAAATTGCGGCAAGAGTAATCCGAACTTGCAAACAGCTAAATATACAAGCTGTTAGTATCTATTCAGAAGCAGATAAAGATGCTCCTTATGTACAAATGGCTGATGAGAGCTACTTAATAGGACCACCTAGAGTTAACGAGAGCTATTTAAATATCGAAAAAATTATTTCAGTTGCAAAAGAATGCAAAGCAGATGCCATTCACCCTGGTTACGGTTTCTTGAGTGAAAGTGATATATTTGCTGAAAAATGCGAATCGGAGGATATCATCTTTATTGGCCCAAAGAGCAAGGTTATTCGTCAAATGGGTAGTAAAATAGCAGCAAGAACCATGATGCAGCAAGCTGGTGTACCTGTAGTACCGGGCACCGAAGGAGCGGTAACATCTGCGGAAGAAGCAGCATCCATTGCAGAAGCTATCGGTTATCCAATCATGCTGAAAGCATCCGCTGGTGGTGGTGGTATCGGGATGCAGATGGTTCACTCGAAGGAAGAGCTTTCAAAGGCCTTTGAAAACAATTCTAAACGTGCTCTGAATTTTTTTGGGGATGGCTCTATGTTTATAGAAAAAAAGGTAGAAAATGCTAGACACATTGAAATTCAAGTACTGGCAGATCATTATGGTAATGCTGTTCATCTGTTTGAGCGAGAATGTTCAATTCAACGAAGAAATCAAAAGGTTATTGAAGAAGCCCCTTCCCCGTTTATTTCCGAAAAGACAAGAAAAAACATGGGAGATAAAGCCATTCAAGCGGTTAAGACATTAGGTTATACAAATGCTGGGACCATTGAATTTTTAGTAGATGAACAAGAAAACTTCTACTTTTTAGAAATGAACACACGTATTCAAGTAGAACACCCAATAACAGAAGAAATAACCGGTATTGATATTGTAGAGAAACAGATTCAAATTGCTAATGGAGAAGCGTTAGATATAAAACAAGCTGATCTCCACTTAAACGGGCATGCAATTGAGGCACGCATCTATGCAGAAGATCCAATTACTTTCTTCCCTTCACCGGGGCATATTCATAGGTTTGAACCTCCAGAAGGAGAAAAAATAAGAAATGAAATCACGGTTTGTAACAATTATGATGTCACACCATTTTACGACCCGATGATTGGAAAATTAATTGTACATGGTCAAACGAGAAACGAAGCAATTTCATTACTTCAAACAGCTCTTCAAGAATATAAGATTGAAGGGATTAAAACAAATCTCCCCATGCTTCTTTCAATAATGAAACATCAAGCATTTAGATCAGGAAATACAACAACAAATTTTGTAGAAACAAACTATTTAACTCAATTGAATAAAAAATAGGAGGAATAAATAATGGAATTAAAAGCATCAATGGCAGGTAGTGTATGGAAAATTACAGCGACACACGGAGAAGCGGTTGAAGAAGGACAGGATGTTGTAATCCTAGAATCTATGAAAATGGAAATACCTATTATTGCAGAGTCTTCAGGCACGATAAAGGAAATGAAAGTAGCCGAAGGAGATTTTGTTAATGAAGGGGATATTATTGCTATCATCGAATAATAATTCCGTGATAGCATCTGAAAAATTATTCGTAGGGGGGGATAGCAGTGAGTACTAGTCTAGTCAACTTAGACATCAATAACGGAGTAGCTATGGTGACTCTAAATCGACCAGAAGCAGCGAATGCAATGTCGAAAAAGTTATTGCAAGAACTGCAAGCCACCGTCCATACCATAGAACAAGATCCAACAGTCACTTGTACAGTAATTACCGGAGCTGGTCAAAAAGCCTTCTGTGCAGGTGCAGATCTGAAGGAAAGATCAGGAATGTCTAATCAGGAAGTCATTCATGCTGTGGAATATATAGGAAAAACAGTCACAATGGTTGAGAATATGTCCATGCCTGTTATTTCCGCGATTAATGGCGTTGCCTTTGGTGGTGGTTTAGAACTGGCATTAGCATCGGATATTCGAATTGCCGCTAACCATGTAAATATGGGACTCACAGAAACATCGTTGGCGATTATCCCGGGGGCAGGCGGAACACAGCGACTGCCTCGATTAATTGGTATCGGACAAGCAAAACGATTAATCTACAGTGCTCAGCGTATAAACGCGAACGAAGCATTAGCAATAGGACTAGTTGAAGAGGTAGTAAAATCAAGCGAACTTATGAATTCTGCACTTCAACTGGCAAGGGCCATCTCTAAAAACGGACCAATTGCTCTAAAACAAGCCAAAACAGCGATCAATAAGGGTGTACAAACGGATATTACAACAGGATTAATGCTGGAAAACCTTGCTTATCAGCAAACCATACCCACGCATGATAGATTAGAAGGTTTACAAGCATTTCGTGAAAAACGAACTCCAAATTACAAAGGAAACTAAAACCAGGAGGCTACAAAATGTCGTATTTGGAAGAGTTTCAAGAAAGAGTTAATAAAATTGAAAAAGGTGGTCAAGCAAAATATCATCAAAAAAATGAACAACATGGCAAATTGTTTGTTAGGGAAAGACTAAAGCGATTATTTGATCAAGATATAGACATCGAGGATGCTTTTTTCGCCAATTGTATGGATGGATCACTTCCTTCAGATGGCGTTGTTACTGGTATCGGTAAGATTAATGGTCAATCGGTATGTGTGATGGCAAATGATTCTACAGTTAAAGCTGGTTCATGGGGGAAGCGAACGGTTGAGAAAATACTACGTATTCAAGAAACGGCAGAAAAATTAGAGGTTCCGATGATTTATCTAGTTGACTCTGCTGGTGCGAGAATAACAGATCAAGTAGAAATGTTTCCAGGCAGAAGAGGAGCTGGAAGGATTTTTCATAATCAAATAAAGTTATCTGGCCGTGTACCACAGGTCTGTTTATTATTTGGACCATCTGCTGCAGGAGGAGCGTATATCCCCGCATTCTGTGATATTGTCATTATGGTTGATGGGAATGCTTCCATGTACCTAGGGTCGCCACGAATGGCAGAAAAAGTCATTGGAGAAAAGGTAACCCTTGAAGAAATGGGTGGAGCAAACATGCATTGCTCTGTTTCTGGCGTTGGTGATGTATTAGTTAAAAGCGAGCAAGAGGCAATCGAATACACACAAAAATACTTGAATTATTTTCCTGCTAATTTTAGAAAAAAGCCAAATGTCAAAACTCCCAAAGACAGCAAAAAGTTAGAGAAGCGTATTACAGATTTGATTCCAGAAAATCAGAATGCTCCTTTCAATATGCATGATTTAATAACGCACATTATTGATGAGGATAGCTTCTGTGAAATCAAGAAAAAGTTTGCTCCAGAAATAATTACTGGTCTTGCTAGAATGCAAGGAAAATCGATTGGCATTATCGCGAATCAGCCACGAATGAAAGGTGGCGTGCTCTTTCCTGATTCTGCGGACAAGGCGGCTAAGTTTATGCAGCTTTGTGATGCTTTTAATATACCATTATTATTCTTAGTTGATGTACCTGGATTTATGATTGGAACAAAAGTAGAACGAGCAGGAATTATACGACATGGAGCAAAGATGCTCGCAGCAATGAGTGAAGCAACCGTCCCGAAAATCTCCGTTATTGTTCGAAAAGCATATGGAGCGGGTTTATATGCAATGGCTGGGCCTGGATTTGAACCAGACTGTTGTTTAGCACTACCTACCGCGCAAATAGCTGTTATGGGTCCAGAAGCAGCAGTTAATGCGGTTTATGCAAATAAAATCCAAGAGCTACCAGAAGCGGAACGACCTCAATTTATCAAAGAAAAACAAGAAGAATATAAGGAAAATATTGATATATATCGACTTGCTTCAGAGATGGTAATTGATGCGGTTATTGAACCAGAGCAATTAAGAGAAGAATTGATTAAACGTTATTCTATCTATGATTCGAAGAACGTTACGTTTACCGAGAGAAAACACGGTGTATACCCAGTATAATAGATTATCAAGACAGAGAGACTGATGCTCTCTGTCATTTTTATAGATTGCTTGAATGTTTTCGCTATATCTCTTGGAACATGAGAAACAAGCATGCTTTTGTTAACCAACAAAACTTCTAATCTTAGTTTTCGAATATCTGTGTCAAATGACTTACCTCAAGCATATACTAACATAATCATGGAAATGAGTTTATGATAATATTATTATGTAAACTTAAAGCGTCTTTTTTCAATTTTATCCGTTTAGATGATATTCTAAAAGGAACTGAAATCGAGAAAAGGGGGAGGACGTATAGTGGATGAGCGACTTTTTCGAGATGTAATGGGGCAATTTGCAACAGGTATAACAATTATATCCACCAATTATCATGAAGAAATAGTAGGCATGACAGTAAATGCTTTTATGTCTGTATCTTTAGATCCTAAATTAATAGCTGTTTCGATTGATGAAAAAGCTAGTATGTATAAAAAGCTTCAGGAAACGATGCAATTTGGAATTAGTATTTTAACTGATGAGCAAAAGGATTTATCAAAAATATTTGCCAGACAAAAAGCAAAAGACAGAGAAGTACCATTTATACAGCAGGGAGATGTTCCAGTCATAGAAGGGTCATTAGCAACGATGGCTTGTCATGTAAAGGAAACGGCTAAGGCTGGAGATCACTTAATCTTTATAGCTGAGGTAACAGAAATAAAGTCTAATGAGGGGGAACCGGTCATTTTTTATGGTGGTAACTATCGCCAGCTATATTAACATACTTATTAAAAATAGTTACTTACTGACTCGACAGTGGGTAGCTATTTTTAATAAGTATAATTATTCTGTAAAAGTTAATAACAGTAAAGAGATTATCGACTTAATGGAGGTACTTACGATGCAGGTAAAAGACTTTATGATAAAAGATGTGATCTATGTTACACCAGATACCACTATGAAAGAATTATTACAGCTATTGACTGTTAATAAAATAGGTGGTGCACCTGTAATAGATACAGCTGGCAAGCTTTTAGGTATGATTACTGACGGGGATGTCATACGATATCTGCAGCCAAGAGGGAGGACAGTATATGATTTATATGCCCACGTAATGATTGACAAGATTCAAAACCTCCAGCAAAATATTGATGCTGCATTATCAAAACCTGTTACCGAACTTATGCGTAAAAAACAAATTATTACGGTACAACCTGAATCAGACTTGGAAGAAGCTGTTAAAATATTTTCTGCGCATGCATTTAAGAAAATTCCCGTTGTAACAGACGAACAGATTGTCATAGGAGTCATTAGCCGGGGAGATGTCATACGATATATAGCGTCACGATTAGTTGAGAAAACAAAGGATAATTCCTTATAGGAAGTAGAAATATAGATGCTTATCTCGTATAATAGACGCTAGTATATGGATAAGGGAAGCGTGAAAGGAAATGAGTAGTTTGAAGACAATAGATGCGACACAACGTAGTTTGTATCAGCTAGCAGCTATATATCAAAAAATGATTGAACATAAAGATGTACACCATGCCGAGAAAATTTTAGAGCTCTACGATAAATTCAAAAAACAAGAATTAATGATCTGCTTTGCTGGTCACTTTTCTGCTGGAAAATCATCGATGATAAATGCGTTATTAAAACAGGATATTTTACCCAAAAGCCCCATACCAACAAGTGCAAATATTGTAAAAATAGAATCCGGTAATGGGACAGTACGGCTACATTTTCATCATGATGCACCAGAGGAGTATCAAGAGCCCTTTGACATGGAATTAATCAAGCAATATTCCATGGATAAAGATAAGATTAAAAAAATTGAAATAAGTACATCTGAGCAGCTTTTGCCGAACGGAACCGCCTTAATTGACACGCCAGGTATCGACGCGGCAGATGATGCAGATAGACTAATGACAGAATCATCGCTTCATTTAATTGATGTCCTATTTTATGTGATGGATTATAACCATGTACAATCTGAAGTGAATCTTCAATTTTTAGCAGGATTACATGAGAAATCTATACCGTTCTATGTCATCATTAATCAGATAGATAAACATGATGAAAACGAATTATCATTTCAGTCATTTGAAACAAGCATTAAACAAACGTTTGATTTATGGGACATTCAACCAATCGCTATATTCTATTCCTCTCTCGTAGAATCAACTGCACAAAATAATCAGTTTGAGGATATAAAGCATACACTCCATTCTTTATTGACTATAAAGAAAGGTGAATTACTGCAGCATAATCATGCTGCTCACGTACTCGTCAAAGAACATGAGACGTTTCTTGAATTGCAATATGAAGAAAAACTAGCACCGTACCGCGTGCCGCCTGAGCATCAACAAGAAGTTAAAAAAATAAAACAGATAGAGCAGAAAATTACGAATCTCCAACAAAATATTAAACATGTAAAACGTGATTTTTTTGATGAATTACATCAAACACTGAAGAATGCATATCTCATGCCAGCGAATCTACGTGATTCTGCTAAATTATTTTTGGAATCACAACAAAGCCATTTTAAAATTGGCCTTATTGGCTCAAAGAAAAAAACCGAAGAAGCACGACAACAGCGAGCAACAGATTTTCTGTCCAATTTAGAAAAAGTCGAAAGTGCGTCATTGCAGTGGAAATTACGTGACAAGTGGAGCGAGTTATTACAGCGTTACCAGATCGAAGATACGGATTTACAGGAACAATTGCAACATTTCTCCATTTCTCTAACTTATAAGGATCTCGTTAATCTTATTAAACAAGGAGCTACAATAAACGGAGATTATGTAATTAATTATACCAATGATCTTTCAGGAGAAATAAAGCGAAAATACAAGCAACAAGCAAATCAATTATGGAATACAATGGAGACACATCTCCATCAGCATAATACGGAGACAATTAATGCTTGTAATAAGCAACTAAATGAACTGAAAGAAACCCAAAGCATAGTGGCAAACTATGTAATAATCGAAGAAGATCTTGAAAAGAAAAAAATGGCAGTACATCATTTATTGAAAGCAGATCATAAATCGGAATGTGCTGTTAAAGAGATTGAAGATAGGCTTCTGATGAAAGAGCAACGAATAAAGCGAGGGAAAAAGCCGTTATTGGAAATTTGTGAACAAAAACCTGAGAGAGAAGAAGAAAAGGCAGATAATGAAAATACTGGAATGAATAAATCCATGGATTCTATGGATACAATGATTCAGGCATTATCCCAATCATCGGCAGCAATTCAAGGATTACCAGGCTTTGATTCCCTAGTTAATGACTTGCAGCAAAAAAAGCAGCGTTTACAACATAGATCTTATACAATTGCTTTATTTGGAGCATTTAGTGCTGGTAAATCTTCCTTTGCAAATGCCCTGATAGGTGAACAAGTACTACCCGTATCTCCAAATCCTACAACTGCAACAGTAAATCGAATTAATCCAGTGACGGATACGTATAAGCATGGTACAGTATTAGTGAAGGTGAAGGATGAAGCGTCATTAATTAAAGATATCCATTCTATCACGAAAAAGTTTTCACCTAAAGCTACCAAGCTGGAAGAACTTCTTGAGTGGATAAGAGCAGAAGAACTGTTTAATAACGAACTTTTAAGCAATACGTATCAATCCTATTTAAAGGCAATGCTAACAGGCTTTAACGACATACAATCAACGATTGGAGAAAAGCTTACTTTATCTATAGACGAATTTCCGATTTACGTGACCGATGAATCGAAGGCATGTTATCTAGAATCCATTGATCTTTATTATGATTGTGAACTAACGAGACAGGGCATTAGTCTAGTGGATACTCCTGGTGCTGATTCTGTCAATGCACGTCATACTAATGTAGCATTTGATTATATTAAGCATGCAGATGCGATTCTTTATGTTACCTATTATAACCATGCTTTAAACCGTGCCGATAAGGATTTTCTGATGCAGCTCGGCAGAGTAAAAGAGGTATTTCAGCTTGACAAAATGTTTTTTATTGTAAATGCAGCTGATCTAGCAAAGGATGAACAAGAGCTCCAAGTCGTTTGTTCTTACGTTAAAGAGCAATTACTTAAGCTCGGAATACGATTCCCTAGACTATATCCAGCATCTAGTCGTCAATCACTTCAAGAAAAGCAAGCGCATATCCAACTAAATGAGAAAATGAATCATTTTGAAGCGGCTTTCTATCATTTTATTCATGATGACTTGACACATTTAACAGTAGCATCAGCACTATGGGATATGAAGCGAGCATACCAGCAATTAAATCACTATATAGAATCACAGAAGCTGGACCAAAGTGAAAAGGCAGCATGGAAACAGTCTATGCTTGCAAAGAAAGACCGATTACAGCATGAAATGAAACATATAAATATAAACCCAGATACCAATAAAATCAATCAAAAAATAGAAAAACAGCTCTATTATGTGCTCGAACGTATCGGAATTCGATTTCACGACATGTTTAAAGAAATGTTTAATCCGACAACGATTACAGAAACAGGCAAGTATGCTAAAATGCAATTATGGGACAGCCTACAAAATCTAATAACCTATTGTGGGCAGGAACTTATTCGTGAATTACAAGCAGTTTCATTACGAATCGAATCACTTGTCGAAAAATTAGCGAAGGAAGTTTTTGCAACAATTCGTAAAACGGGTAAAGGGATCGATGACAGCTTTATTCTTCCGAATATAGAAATAAAGGAACTAGTTACACCAACCTATTTAGAGGCGTTTTCAGATATCGATGTGCAAGAATTCGAGCGTGCATTGGCGACATTTAAAAATACGAAGTCCTTCTTCGAGAAAAATGAAAAAGAATTGATGAAAGATGAGATTTATCGTGTCTTTAAACCGTT
This sequence comes from uncultured Virgibacillus sp., assembly GCF_947495635.1. Lineage (NCBI taxonomy): Bacteria > Bacillati > Bacillota > Bacilli > Caryophanales > Bacillaceae > Virgibacillus > uncultured Virgibacillus sp. Next base: position 49,100 of record NZ_CANMAB010000012.1, read on the forward strand.
TATAAAACAATATCTTGAAGCAAGTAAACAAGTTATGGTTTCATCCTATTCTGAGCAATGGGCTGAGATTATTGATTTGATGAAAAAACAGCTTTTCCTTCAGTGGGATAATTATATGAATAGTTCGCTAGAAATGATGACTTCTAACATATCACTAGCGGAGCTTAAGAATACGAAACAAAAACTAGCATCAATACTAGAGCTTTTTGAAACGAGGGAAGGATGACATGGTAAAACAAAAGATTCTACTTGTTGATGGTATGGCCCTATTATTTCGCGGCTTCTTTGCCACAGCATTTAGAGGAAACTATATGAAAACGAGTAAAGGAATTCCGACAAATGGAGTATATCAATTTTTACGCTATTTCCTAGATGCAGTTAATACCTTTGAACCAACTCATGTCATTTGCTGCTGGGATATGGGAAGTAAAACGTTTCGCACAGAAATGTATGAAGGCTATAAAGCGAATCGTGATGAACCACCCGTAGAACTGATTCCACAATTTGATTTAGTAAAGGAAGTTGTAGATAGTTTCGATATGCCTAATATAGGAATGGAGAATTTTGAGGCTGATGATTGTATTGGTACGCTAGCACGCGCATATGCCATAGAGGATGAGGTAACCATTTTGACAGGAGACCAAGATATTCTACAGCTGGTAGATCATGGTATCCGTGTTGCTATCATGAAAAAAGGACAAGGAAATTACGAGATCTTTGATCATGGTAATTTCATAGCTAAAAAAGGCATTTCACCTAAGCAAATAATTGATCTAAAAGGATTGATGGGGGATACTTCTGATAATTACCCTGGAGTTAAAGGGATTGGTGAAAAAACGGCATTAAAATTAATTCAAGAACATGGTTCAATCAATGATATATTAGCAAATATGGATAAGCTTCCAAAGGGGGTACAAACGAAGATTAATGCAAACCTGGACATGCTCCATCTGTCAAGGAAGCTTGCTGAAATCAAATGCGATGTACCGATTAGCTGTGGACTTGATGACGCTTTATGGAATTACGATAAAAAGAAAATTACAACTAAATTTCAGTCATTAGAATTTAAAAATCTGGAAAAGTTAGTGTAAGACACGTTGGCATCATTGACATTTCGGTATTTATGTGAAATCTGGCTAGTAACTTTTTCATTAAAGCACTATTACAGTTACGTTTACTTAAGGATAACTCACGAATACGTGAGTTATTTTTATTCCATTTTAGTTATAATAGCGTTTATGTAAAGAAATAATTCGGATTATATTTGAAATACTAAGAGTAATATAAGGAAAGGATGGAATCATCTCTTGTTTCATATAGAAAACGTGAAAGTAAATGGAATTATCGAAATAGATCATTTAAGCATTGAAGCAAATAAAGTAACCTGTATTATAGGAAAAAGTGGTAGTGGAAAATCAACGTTTCTTCGATTAGTAAATCATTTAATTTCTCCAAACGAAGGTAATATTTACTTTAAAGGGAAGAACCTTTCAGAAATGGATCCCGTACAATTACGTCGATATATTACAATGGTACCGCAAACGCCTGTTATCTTTGATGGAACAGTTCGAGATAATTTACAAATCGGTCAAAAGTTATCCGGGCAACGTGTTTCTACTGATGAAGAATTAGACAGGTGCTTACATCAGCTGGATTTACATAAAACATTGGCAGCACAAGCAGGTGAATTATCGGGGGGAGAAAAACAGCGACTTGCTTTAGCGCGAGCAATGCTATTAGATGCTGAAGTTTTTTTATTGGACGAGCCATCATCAGCGCTGGATCACACAACAGCCTCCAAGGTCATACACGCTTTTGTTGACTTCATTAAAGCCACAAATAAAACCTTAATCATGATAACCCATGATTTAGCACTTGCTCAAGAGCTAGCGGATACAATGATTGATATGAATCGATTTAGTAAGTCTGTCGTTGCAGGAGGTGTGTCCAAATGAATGAGTCCAGTGCAATGGATTTAACACTGTGGCAGTTATTATTTGCCTATGTATTTATTGTTATATTATGGGTTATTGTGCGAGTTAAACGAATTCCTCGAGAGAAGATAATTATTATCTCAACATTACGCATGACAGTACAATTAATTTTAGTTGGATATTTACTAATGGTTGTTTTTGAACAGCCTCATCCGATCATAACATTGATTATTGTCTTATTCATGCTTGGATTTGCTATATATAATGTATACAAACGTGCGAGTGTAACCATTAGCCTTTCTATAAAGAAAACAATAGGATTAGCGATGTTTTTAGGTATCGTAATTAGCTTAATTTACTTCTTATTTGTCGTATTACAATTAGATCCTTGGTATGATCCACAATTCTTTATTCCAATTGGTGGGATGATTATCGGTAACGCAATGACAGGAATAACATTAGGTGTCAATCAGTTACTTATCGGAATTAAAGAGCAAAGAGAGAAGGTAGAAGGTGCTTTAATGTTAGGAGCTACACCAAAGGATGCTTCAGATTCCATTATTAATCAAGCATTCGATTCAGCAATGCTTCCAACCATTAACTCGATGGTAGGTATGGGAATCGTTTTTTTACCTGGAATGATGACTGGACAAATTATTGCTGGTGCATCTCCGGTTAGTGCAGTAAAATACCAGATTGCGATTATGCTGGGCGTGGCGGGTACCGTTTCTATTACGGTTGTAATCTTTTTACATTTAGCCTATAAGACATTTTTTAATCACCGTGCACAGCTAAAACCATTTAATGAATAAATAATATAGCATTATATGAGTCAAGTTTCATTTAGCAATTTTTGAATAAAGAAATTAATAAAAGCCGGAGCCTGCATTTATGCTTACAACTCCAGCTTTTATTTTTGTTTATAATTCAGTATTAATTTGAAAGGTCACACCAAATTTGTCGGTTACATCACCAAAGCCTGGGCTAAAAGGTTGCGCTGCAAAAGGCATATTGACTATACCATCTTGCTGTAGATTTTCAAAAAATCGTTTTGATTTTGCCACATCATTCGTTGTAATACAAATTGTTACTTGTTTGCCCTTTTCAACAGTGGAACCATCAGGCACATCTGAAAACATAAGCTCCGTCTCACCTACTTGTAAATTTGCGTGTGCCACCAGATCCTTTTGATCATCTGTAAATGTATTGGGTATGTCCGGCATATCTCCATAAGTAATAATGCTCAAGACCTTAGCATCGATTGCTTGCTCATAAAACTGTATTGCATCCTTTACATTACCTTCCATATTTAGATAAGGGCTAAGTTTCACTGTCATATAAGTAACTCCTTTATTTTTATTCTTTCATTGTAATATAAAAGTGATGCTTTAATTTCTTTTCGTTTGCTATATTAATACAAGAAATGAAATTAGAACCTTATTTTCATTATGCAGCTTCGTTTAAGGGAAGTCGATTTAACAGGTTATCCGCAATTATAATAAATAGATAGTAGAGAGTAACCACCTTATAAGAAACAGATAAACAAGGATAAATATCCAAGCTACAAAGATCATACCTTTATGTATTGGCATGATCTTTTATCCATAACTCAAAATAATATAAACGACGTGCATAATAAATATAAAAGATATAAGGTTATCTTTTATTCAGGTTATCCGATAGGCAAAGTTGGAAAAATGGTTACAATCCCATTATAATATAATGGAATACCCTATTGTAGAAAACTTTTATTAGCCTTACACATAATGAAGTAGAAAGACTTCGTCAAATAAACGTATATGTATACAAAGGTGGTTTTAATAACATGCGAGTCGTTAACAACGTTAGTGAACTTATAGGTAATACCCCTATGGTGAAATTAAATAAGGTCGTACCAAAAGGTGCAGCAGATGTGTATGTGAAATTGGAACAATATAATCCAAGTAGAAGTGTGAAGGATCGTGCTGCCTATAATATGATAAAAATCGCCGAAGAAAAAGGATTGATTCAACCAGGAGATACAATAATTGAACCAACCAGCGGAAACACTGGAATTGGTTTAGCTATGAATGCTGCCGCTAAAGGATATAAAGCGATCATTGTAATGCCAGATAATAGTACCGAGGAAAGAAGAAACATTTTACGTGCCTATGGTGCAGAAGTAGTCTTGACTCCAAGTGAAGAAAAAATGCCTGGTGCAATAAAAAAAGCATTAGAATTGCAAAAGGAAAATCCAGGGAGCTATATTCCTCAACAATTTGAAAACGAGGCTAATCCAGATATTCATCGAACAACTACGGCAATCGAAGTATTAGAACAAATGAATGATGAATTAGATGCATTTGTATGCACAGCAGGAACCGGGGGAACGGTAACAGGAACAGGGGAAGCATTAAAAGAAAAAATTTCTAATCTGCACATTGCCGTTGTGGAACCTAAAGGCTCACCAGTACTTTCAGGTGGGAAACCAGGTAAGCATAAATTAGTCGGAACAAGCCCTGGGTTTATTCCAGATATCTTGAATACAGATATCTATGATGAAATCTTACAAATCGCCGATGACGATGCCGTTTCGATGTTTAAGCAAATTGCTCAACAAGAAGGAATATTTATTGGTTTATCCGGTGCTGCAGCCGTACATGCAGCAATCCAAGTTGCTAAAAAGCTTGGAGAGAATAAGAAAGTAGTCTGTATAGCACCTGATTCAGGTGAGCGATATTTGAGCATGAACCTTTTTAACTAATTAAATATTTATAAAAACCAATCATCAGTTTATGATGATTGGTTTTTAATATGATAATATAAAATCAGGAGAACTGGGATTTTTGCTTGCGTATCTATTGACATAAATACTTATCCCAGAATAACACGAAATACATTAATGGGGGAAACTTGTGTCAAAGAAGATTATTTTTTTAATAAGCAGTACATTCGTAACATGTGCAACGCTCGCTTTTATCGAACATGGTTTAACCATAAATTATACTATAAAAACAATTAGTAAGATCAGCTTATTTTTCTTGAATATATGGCTCTATAGTAAATTATTCCAAGGGTTCCGTTTTACTGACGTTCTAAGTATGAAGAAACTAAGTCGCCGGGACTGGCTTCATTTACTTTTATTAGGGACACTATCTGCAGGAATTGTATTATTTGCTTATTTAATGCTACAGCCATTCTTCGATATACGTGAAATAAAGCATGATTTAACAAATCGATTAGGTATCACAGCAACTGGGTTTATTTTTGTTGGTATTTACGTTACATTGATTAATTCATTATTAGAAGAATATTTTTTTCGTGGGTTTATTTTCTTTCAGCTTCCACGAAAGCTCGGTTACATTATTAGCCCGTTATTATTCGCATCCTACCACATTCCCATGATTGCTTTATGGTTCAACAAGTTCTTAATTGCAGCATGCTTCATTGGTCTTTGGTTGATTGCGATCATTTTTCATAAAGTAAATGAAAAAAATAAAACCATATGGTTTTCATGGATTATTCACATTTGTGCTGATATTATGATCATTATCATAGGAATGACTTTATTTTTCTGATATACATTGAAGTAAAAAGGGGATTATGATGCGAGGCGATCGACTATTATCCATTCTTATACAACTACAAGCATATGGGCAGATTACTGCAAAGGAATTGGCGGAAAGACTTGAAGTATCTGAGCGAACCATCTATCGAGATATGGAGGCACTTAGCAGTTCAGGTATACCAGTAGTAGCTGAACGAGGACAAAATGGCGGATGGTCGTTATTGGAAAATTATCGTACTACATTGACAGGTTTAACAGAAGAAGAAATGCGCGCTTTATTTATTTCAACATCCCCACATCTACTAGAGGATTTAGGATTATCAAAGACTTCTAAAAATGCAAGAAGTAAACTTATTGCCTCCATTCCGTCTATTTATCATAAAAATGCAGAAGAAATCTGGAATTGTATTCATATTGATACAAGTGGGTGGAGAAACCGACAAGAAAAAAATGCATACTTTGATGTGCTGAAACAGGCGATATGGAATTGCAATCAATTATTATTAGGTTATGAACGTCTGGATGGATCCTCTGGTCATCAACTAGTCAACCCGCTCGGACTAGTAGCAAAGGGGAGCAAATGGTACTTAGTTGCCTTGAAAAATGAGGATGCGTTTCGTAACTATCGTGTGTCTCGAATAACTTCTGCTGAAATCTTAGATGTGCAATTTAGTAGACCAAAAGACTTTCATCTCGCTAGCTATTGGGAAACATCGACAAAAGCTTTTATGGATACACTTCCTACATATGAGGTTTGTGTTGATGTAGATCCATCCATTCTACCTAGACTAGCATTCACCAATCGGTTTATGAAGAAAATCGAAACGAAAAGCAATAAAAAAGGAGGCTGGATACGAGTAAAGCTTACATTTGATACAAAGGATGAAGCGGTTGGCTATATTTTGAGTTTTGCAGATAAAATAAAAGTAGTGGAGCCAGTAGATCTCAGTGATCAAATTATTCACCAAGCAAAAGCAATTATTTCCCTTTCCAAAAGCAAATAATCGGTTCAATAAACGCAATTTATTTCACGTGCTCCATATCAGAAAAAAACGGAATCTTACTCTGATTGAAAATAACTAAATCTAGCAGGAGAACAGAGAGAGTATAACGAAATAATAATGTGGAGGAGAGATATGTGTTTTTTAACAACCTGCATTATCGCTTTATATCACTTTTGGAATGATAGTATTGCTATTGTTACTAACTTTGGAAAATTATTAAAAAAAGAAATACATATCATTTACCTTCAAGTATTTTATTAACTCTACTCGTCTTTATACAACCTATTTATTGGCTTGGTTCGAGCGTTCCCTTTTAGCTTATATGTTTTTCATTCAAGCTAAAAATGTAGCTCTACGTATAGTCACAGGTGTACTGCTTATCCGGGGATTAACGCATCGGGACAACAAAATAAAGAAAAGGGGGCAAGCATCATGAAAGTGCAGTTAACACCAATGAATCAAGAAACATTCGATCATTACTATAAAAATTCAGTGAAAGAATATGCCAATCAACATGTTCAAGCAGGAAATTGGAAAGAGGAAGATGCTTTACAAAAAGCGGAAAATCAGTTTACAGATCTATTACCAGCAGGTTTAGAAACAAATAATCAGAAACTATTTTCTATCGTGCATAATGAACAAAATGTCGGCATCTTATGGATTCATATTCGAACAAACGGGCAGGAGAAACAAGCCTTTATTTATGACATACATTTGGATGATAATCAACAAGGAAGAGGACTAGGTAAAGCTACCATGGAGGCACTAGACGCTTATGCAATTTCGTATAACATTAAACAAATCGGATTACATGTTTTTGCTCATAATCATCGCGCCATTTCTCTTTATAAGAAAATGGGCTATCATATGACAGGTCACCATATGGCTAAACGAGTTGATATATAATCCTTTAAAAGGAAGGGCGGTATACATGTGACAAGCTTTCATAAAGGTTAGATTGTCAACCTTAACGGTGCTCCTCGATCAGGGAAGACAAGCATCGCTCAGGCTATGCAACGTAAATCACCAGAATTATGGATAAATATCGGAATGGATACATATATAAACATGACTCCAGAAAAAATTCTTCCTGGAATTGGTTTGCGTCCAGGTGGTGAACGTTCTGATCTTGAGCCAATGATTAAAAAATGTATATCACTATGCACCTATCGATTGCAATACATAGTCAAGCTGGAATAAATGTAAGAAGCAGTTATTAACCAAAAATAGCTAACAACTACAGCTTTCCCGCTATCGAAAACAGATGAGTAGAAACAGGAGATGAATAAGATTTGTCAAAAATAAATGTTAATACCTATCAAGATAAAATAAAGAACAATTTAAAATCGGATTGTGAAAATTGTTTTGGACTATGTTGTGTAGCATTACCGTTTGCAAAGTCAGCAGACTTTGCACGGAATAAAAATGCAGGGACACCTTGTTCCAATTTGCATTCAAATTTTAATTGCGCTATACATAAGACCTTACGAAACGAAGGGTTCCGCGGATGTTCTGTTTTTGAATGCTTTGGGGCGGGACAAAAGGTTTCACAACATACTTTCTCAGGAATTGATTGGAATTCTTCTGAAGTATTAGCTTCGCAAATGTTCACCGTATTCCCCATTATGCAACAGCTTCAGGAAATGCTATGGTATTTGTCACAAGCAATCGATATAGAACCTTCATTACCATTTAAAAGTGATCTAATAACTATGTTTACAGAAACGGAACAACTTACATTTTATGAGGCGAATGAAATATTAACAATAGATATACAAGCTCATCGTGATAAGGTTAATGATTTACTACAACAGACAAGTGCAATTATTCGTTCCAATGCGCAACGTAACTTTGGAATAGCACAAAAAAAGGATAAGCAAAGGGCTGATTTCATAAGGGCTAATTTTTATAAAGCAGATCTAAGAGGTGAAAACTTGCGAGGTGCTTTATTTATTGCTGCCGACCTCCGTGAAGCAGATTTAAGAGGATCTGATTTGATAGGTGCGGACTTAAGAGATGCAAATATACAAGGTACTAATTTAAGTGAAAGCTTATTTATCACTCAACCTCAGCTAAATGCAGCAAATGGCGATGCAAGTACAAAAATCCCTTCTTTTCTCCATCGACCAAGTCATTGGGAATATGAGATCGATCGTTAAGGTAACATATTCCGATTAACGATCGATTTTCATAACAAGTCGGTTATTCATACTTCTTATAAACTAAAATGCTCTAAGCTTTTATCAACAATATCTTGGTTTATCCCAATGTACCGTAGCGTGATGTCAGGTGATGAATGATTAAAGATATCTTGCAATAAGGCTACATCTTTATTTACTGTATAATGCCAATAACCAAAAGTCTTCCTTAAACTGTGCGTGCCAAAATCCTTGATACCAACATTGTTAGCTGCACTACTTAAGATCTTATAAGCTTGTATCCGCTTAATAGGTAAGTCCGTTTTATGAGAAGGGAATAGATATTCCTCGTCGTGCTTACCTGTTATATAATCTGCTATAATTCCCCGTAATTCTGCTGGTAATAGGAATCTTTTACGATTCCTAGTTTTTGTTTCTTTCAAAACAATGTGTGTTTTTCCGCGAACATCATAAACACGTAATGGTAAAATATCGCTAATACGTAACCCTGTGTTGATACCCATGACGAACAAAAAATAATTACGATATGATTTCTTCTTTAACTCTTGCTTCATCGCTTCAATTTTTAATCGATCTCGAATTGGTTGAACCGTTTGCATGCCTTTACTAATTAAAGCATGGAAATCTGATTTAATTTCAGAGATTCGTCTTGGATCTCTGAGCTTTGATTTGTTTAAATCCTCGATCTTTCGGTTTAGTTCATATTCGCCATACTTTTCAAGAAGATAGATATGTTCCCCTTTTGCAAGAAAAACATAATCTCCAAACTTCATTTTCTCCATTGTGATTCCCCTCCTCTTAAATAGAAGTAATTTGAAGGACTCTCAGACGAAGCGAAATATACCTTTGCGACCAATCCCTTTATTCGCTTCCATGCAATCCTTTATTTATATCTTTTTTTTAGATAGATCCCTCAAATAATTACCATATATTTGAAGAACGTTTCCACTCGATATGTATAATTACATTTTTATACATAGGTTATATAAAAGGTTCATTAACTATTGTAACAAGCTTTCATTGATTTTCATAATGAAACAAAATATGTATTTTGTTTCATTACATAATTTTACGTGATTGAAAGAAACGTAAGCCTTGTAAGATCGTTTAAATAGTTACGTTACCATGTTTTTATAGCTTGATTTATTTCATCAATAGCTACATGTTCAATTGACGCATCTGTTAATTGATATTTTTGTTTAAGCTTCAATATCCGCTCTACGCTTTGATCAATACGCATTTCAGTGATCTCATCCGCTTGTACTGCGTACTTAATTCCATTAATCACTGACTCAGCATTATCATAGTCGTGGCAAACAAGAATTAGATCACTACCTGCTTTAATCGATTGCACTGCAGCTTCGCCTATATCGTAATTATCTTGAATCGCTCCCATAGTCATATCATCTGTAACGACTACACCATTAAAATCTAACTCTTCTCGTAACAAACCAGATATGATCGTTTTTGACATGGAAGCAGGGGAATCATTATCATACGCTGTTACAAGTAGATGACCAACCATAACTGCATCTGCTCCTTTAGTAATCGCTCGTTGAAATGGTAGTAACTCTACCTGCATTAATCGAGATTTAGGATGATCAATCGTTGGCAACTGAATATGTGAATCGCTAGTTGTATCACCATGTCCGGGAAAGTGCTTGACAACAGAAATGACTTGTTCCGACTGCATCCCTTTCATTTGAGTAATTCCAAAATCACTTACTTTAGCCGGACTTGATCCAAAGGAACGATCGCCAATTACAGGATTATTTGAATTACTATCGATGTCCAGTACAGGAGCAAAGTTGATATTAAAGCCAAGTGAGTCAACCTTCATAGCAATTACTTGACCAGTATGATAAGCCCAATTCAAGTCGGCAGAATCACCAATCTCTCTACTAGCAGGTGTTGATAGGAACTCTTCTGGCATTCGCGAGACACGCCCGCCCTCTTCATCAATACCGATAAACAAAGAAGCAGGGTTGTTAGCATTACTCTTTTTTAAGTTATTAATTAGTTGCTTAGCCTGTTGAACGGATTCAAGGTTCTTCGTAAATAAAATTGCGCCACTAACATGTTGCTGTTGAATTAACTTCTTAATTCTCCTATCCATTGAGGTACTATCGACGCCAACCATTACAAGTTGTCCGATCTTCTCTTTTAAAGACATCTTGTCAATAGTTGCTTGAATGGGTGAATGAGGGGTTATCTTCTTGGTTATATCAATGGTATGTCCACTGTTTTCGAAAACAGTAGTAGGGGATACGCCCTTAACCTTGCTCCAATTATATGAGGTCAGCAACAATGCGAATAGCAAACATAGTCCAGTCGCCTTCAACAGAGAGTTGGATTTCATCCGTGTCATCCTCCTTTTAATCATTGCTATGATTAAACGAGCAAAAATAGTAATAGATGCTTTTAGTTTATGTACATTTCGCACTGCTATTTAGGAAATCTATATGCTAACAGCGATCTCTAACTACTTTTTCCCTAAATGTATAAAAATGAAGCTAACAACCATGTTAAATGTTAGGAGCATTCCTGTAAGGGAGAAATTTGAGGGGATATCGAAGCAGAGTCCGGATGCATAAAAAAAGCCCTCTTGGTACGATAGAGAGTGTCATCACGATGACCTCG
>NZ_CANMAB010000013.1:0-58972 GCF_947495635.1 uncultured Virgibacillus sp.
AATATACATCAAACATTTCAAAATAACTACTTGGCTTAACGCAGTCATTGCACTGATTTTATACTTTCTTAACTTAGTACAAAAACAATTCAATTAGGCTATCAATTTAGTAAGGGGGTAAATTCCTTTTGCTTTTCATGAAATAGGAACTCTAACGCATTGTCTTTTTTAAAGGTGGCAGGAGCCTCATTCATGGAACGAATTCTATGACACAAGCACAAAATTTCTATAAGAAACTAGTAGTTTAGGAGGTTACAATAATGGTTGAACGTCGAAAATCAATTAAAGTGAACGAAGCATTAAAACGTGTAATCAAATATGCTCCCCAGGGAAGTATCCATTACATCCCTATCCATCAAAGCTACGGACATTTCCTTGGAGACGATTTGGTAGCTGATCATCCCATCCCTCCTTTTGATCGCTCGCCCTATGATGGGTTTGCAGTTCGTTCTAAGGATACAGAAGCTGCTGCTAGTACCCATCCTCAAAACTATGAAGTTATTGCAGAAATTGGTGCAGGGAGCGTATTTACTGGGAAGGTTGGCAAAATGCAAGCCGTACGAATCATGACAGGTGCGCAAGTCCCCAATGGTTGCGATGCCGTTATTATGTTTGAATCTGTAAAAGAGTATGAAGCTTGTGGAAAACGATACATCCAAATTAAACGAAGGCTACAACAAGGAGAGAATATTTCCTTTACCGGTGAGGATGCCAAATCTGGAGAGGTTCTAGCTAAAAAAGGCACCTATATCAGTCCAGGAATAGTTGCCTTATTAGCCACCTTCGGTTATAAGCAGGTTCCCACAAGCAAAAAACCGACTGTCGGAATTATTGCAACTGGTAGTGAACTATTAGAGTTAGATGAAGAAATACAGCCAGGTAAAATTAGAAATAGTAATGCTTATATGGTTCAATCACAAGTAATACGAGCAGGAGGGGAACCCTATTATTTTGGTCAGTTCAGTGATCATTTCACAGCCTGCTTTGAGCAAGTGAAACAGGCATTGGATCAGGTCGATATTTTAATAACTACCGGTGGTGTTTCAGTCGGAGATTACGATTATATGCAGGATATCTATAAAGAACTGGGAGCAGAAATTCTATTTAATAAAGTGGGAATGCGTCCTGGCAGTGTCACAACTGTTGCAAAAAAAACAGGCAAGCTGTTATTTGGTTTATCAGGGAATCCATCTGCCTGTTTTGTAGGTTTTGAACTTTTTACAAGGCCGGCAATTCGAAAATTCCTCCATGCTTTTCATCCACTTTTAAAAAAGGAAACGGCAATATTGGGTGCTGATTTCTCCAAACCAAATCCGTTTGACAGATTTGTCAGGGGCCGTCTAACTTTTCATCAAGGAAAGTTAGTCGCGACCCCAATTGGGTTGGATAAATCCAACGTTGTCTCCTCGCTTGGGGCTGCCAATGTATTTATCGAATTTCCTGCTGGTACAAGGGGATACAAACAGGGTAGTGAAATTTCGGTAATTTTATTAGATGATATGTAAGTATTATTTTAATATTGTAGAATAACCAATTCAGGTCGATGCCTTAGTTAAAAGGAAAGCTGATGCAATAACAACATTTATTGGTACTGTCCGAGAATGGGCAGAGGGAACGTACCCTTTATTTGGAATATCAAGTTTACGGTTAGACAAATAACAATTACAGATTTTAAAGAAAAACTAAAGAACATGCATCCTCTCGGATTAGATCAAACAATGTAGCGATTAACGAAGGATATGCTAGAAACGAAGGCGTAGTAAAATCTGGGATACGGTTGCTTTCATCCCATCTGTAAGCAGTGGTTGAGGAGGATTCATATGAAAATTATTCAAGTTGTCGGATATAAAAACAGCGGAAAAACAACCCTTGTATCCAGAATGATTAAAACGTTCTCCAAACAAGGATTCCGAGTAGCCTCCTTAAAACATCACGGCCATGGTGGTTATCCATTGGGAATGGAGAACAAAGATAGTGAAAAACACGTAAAGGCAGGCGCAATTATCTCAGGAGTGGAAGGAGATGGTATGCTTCAATTATCTTATCAAAATCCTGTATATGTAGATCAAATAGTGAAAATCTATCAAATGATGGGGATAGAGCTGTTGATCATAGAAGGATACAAGCAAGCGAACTATAGCAAAATTGTCTTCATTAGGAGTGAACAAGACCTTCACCTCTTGGATCAAATGACAAACATTCAGGCAGTCATAACATCACTACCATTACAGCAACGCTCCGATCCGTATCCAATATTTAATCATATCGAGGCGTTCATGAGGTGGCTTCTTAATAACTTTGATTAAAGAATAGCACAGTGTGATCGCCAATACAGGCAATAGGCATGCCATTCTTCATCAGCCTGTACTAGCGTAATACTGTGCTATATAATTTCCCAGAAGCGACTCGGTGTTGTCCTCACTTACCATAAACGTTCCTATACGTACGCTTAAAAACACTCATCTATTTAGTTAATGTTGCATATTTCAATCGGACAATCCTCACAGCCAATTTCATCTCTTAGGAACTGAATATCCTTTATGAGAATTTTTCCGCTACTATTAATGGATATGATGTCCATTTTCCTAAGTCTACTAAGCATCCGATTGACGCTTTCCCTACTTGCTGCGCAAAACAAAGCCATCTCTTGATTAGTAAAAGCCATGTCAATAAGAATACCATTAGAACAAGTTACACCATAGCTGTTTGATAAACGAATAAGCGTAGAGTATAATGCACCTTTTTTGCCATTCAAGAGCAGATCTCTAATTTTAGATTGGAATTTCCGCATATGGTTTCCCGACCACTTCATAAATTCAAGTGTTAAGGCAGCATTAGAGAGGAGTTCTTTTTCCAATTTATCCTTATTAATGATTACGACCTCACCAGACTCCACAACCTTCGCGCTGAGAAAGTATCTGGCATTCTCACTAAATAATGTAAGCTCACCTACAATATCGTCATGATTACATATACGAAGAGATAATTCCTTGCCGTCTGCAGTAAGCTTATTAATTTGAATCAGACCAGACTTAATCAGGTAAATTTCATGAGCTTCCATTCCTTCATGAAAAAGATGGGAGTCCTTATACATTTTTTTCTTTGAACCAATTTCTTCTAGTAGGGCATACAGCTCATGGGATATACGCTCTCTACCATGAGGTGATTTTTCAAGCAAACTGGTTTGCATATATATCAGCCCCTTTCAATAGTATCAAAGGTTTTACATATATCATTTTATCATGAACATTTATGATGTAGAGACGTAATAATTTACAATATATTGAATGAACTCCGTTATCGTTTTATGTGATCATGCAAAAGACGGAAAGTGTGGGACTAGCCAGATGGCATTGCCAAGAAGTATATGACCAACTTCGTGGAACAACGGGTTTATTTGATTTTATGATGAATGCAATTAGCTAGTAGGAGGCTTTGGTTAATCCCCCACTGATTGCTAGTACCACAAGGATATGATCTAAGGCCTTTAAATCCATCGGACATTTACTGGCAATTTACCCTATTGCTTGAAATGAGGTCTTACTGCTAGTTTATATGCGGGTTACATAAACGCCTTACCCTTCCTTTATCCATATGTTCATCGAATAAACGTTGGATATACTCTGATAACACCCAAAAAATTTTATTTTGCTCATGATAGCAAATCCATTTTTTCACTAGAGCTGATTCGTTGCTCATGCTCCAATAGCCATTCCTTCCGCCATAAACCACCAGCATAGCCTGTTAGCTTCCCATTTGCTCCAATAATTCGATGACATGGGATGGCAATACTAATTTTATTTTTACCATTGGCACTTCCAACTGCGCGAACAGCCTTTTCTCTACCGATAGTCCGTGCAATATCACGATAACTAGCCGTTTTTGCATATGGAATGGTCGTCAATGCCTGCCATACCTCTCTTTGAAACGCTGTTCCGCTCACTTCATAAGGAAACGTGAATTCCAATCGTTTTCCAGCAAAGTACTCCTCTAGCTGCTGATAGCAAATTTCAATAGCCTGTGGCGTATTCGAAGTTTGAGCATATTCAACAATTTCACGATCAGCAAATAACACAGAATAAACAGTGTCTTTTGTTCCAGCAATCTCTATTACACCAATCGGTGATGGAAAATCAACTTTATACAGGTTCATCATATAAAGACCTCCAAAGATAGAAGGTAGCATAAGCCTGCCAGCCTTCCCAATTCGTTGCTATTACTTCAATTTCCTTTATTGATGGCTTTTTATCTAAGCCTAGCTGAATTTTTAGAGCATTGTGCAAGCCGACATCGGCGATTGGTAATGCATTGGCTCTCCGAAAACATTTCATCAACACATAGTCGGCTGTCCAGTTCCCAATACCTCTAATAGCTACTAGCGCCTGCTTTATCGTATCGTAATCCTTTCCCTGTAAGTCATCCTTGGTTACATAACCATCACGTATTAACCTAGCAACTCCGATAACATATTCTGCCTTTCTAGTAGAAAATTGCAGGGCTCTTAGCTCTTTGACAGTTAGTATAGCAATCTTTTCTGGCTGTGGAAACAGCCAGAACGTTTTTCCCTTAAATGTCATATATTCCCCATACTTCTCTGTAAATCGCCTTTTTAATTTGTAAGCAAAGGTTAAATTAATTTGCTGACCAATAATTGCCCAGATTAATGCTTCAAAGAGATCGGGAATACCAATCATGCGTAAGCCCCGATACGTTAATGTAAGTCGGCTGAGCAACTGATCCTGTTCTGCAGCTTGATAAAACAATTCTACGTTCCTATCTAAATCAAACCATTCACAAATAAAGCGCACTACCTCTCGCTTTTCTTCGGTAGAAGGAACCTCTATTGGAAAATGGACGGCTAATACCTGATCATTATAAACAATGCGACATAGTATTATAGAATCGTTTATTTTTAACAGCTTATATACACCTTCCTCATGAATAACATGTACAATCTCTTGATCTGACCTGTTAAGGAATAGCAAACATTCATGAAAATTAAAATGTTCCGGAGGGGTTATTTCTATATATGTTTGGCAATCGCACCATTTCATTCTTATTGTTCCCCTCCTTGCTGAATTAGGCCATCTCGATATTCACTAGGTGAACAATGCTGATGTTTACGAAAGACTTTATAAAAATTAGATGGGCTATGAAACCCTACTCGATAACAAATTTCCAAATTCTTCAAATCAGTATTTTTTAATAAATACGCCGCCTTATCCATCCGAATTTTTTCTAAATACGTGCGAGGTGTTTCCGATGTTTCCTCTTTGAACACTCGTTCTAAATAATAGGAGCTCATACCAATGTGATCAGCAATATCCTGCAAGACAATTCGTTGCCTATAATGCTGTAGCAAATACGAGATAACGCTCTGCACAAGTGCCACATGCGGGGAGTGCTCTACCTCTGGCTGACATCTTTTACATGGCCTATATCCCGCCGCTTCTACTTGATCCATTCGATCATAAAATTCTACATTACATTTTTTGGGCTTACGCGATCTACAAGATGGGCGACAATAAATCTTTGTGGTCTTGACAGCTGTGTAAAATTGTCCATCATATATTCGATCACAAGCGACGATCCGCTCCCACATTTCTTCAAAGGAAAGATCGATCATGGAAAGCTCACTCCCTTCACGTTTCTACCTTATTCCTAGTTTAACAAAAAATTCACTTGCTTATCGTCCTCAATCTTGCGGTTACCGTCTTTCGCAAATCTATTGAAACAAATCGAACATCATATTCGTAATAAAAGACAAGCAATTTTATTATTTCGATGATAGAAGGTGACAAACATATGTATGCAAACATGAAAGAACCTGATCAACACATTTCCAAAGACGCCATTCGCGTCTGGCGGATCTCTAATTGCATTATCCATATAAGCTTTATACTGATGGCAATAATCCTACTTATACTTGATAATCATTTTGACTGGTATAATTGGGTCACTTATGTCCTATGGATTGTTCTTACTTTAGATATTATCACTGCGATCTGGTCCATCTTTTTCGAGCCTGTATTGCTACAAAAATATTGGCGATACGGGGTAGACGAAGCGTATGTAAAATTACGGCACGGTAAATGGCACATTCATAATCAAGTGATTCCGATGACCAAAGTACAGTATGTCGGATTGGAACAAGGTCCATTATTACGAAAATACAATTTGTATACGATTTCTATCGGGACGATGGCGTCCACCCACCAGATTCCTGCACTATCCGAACAAGAGGCAATATCGCTAAGAAATCAAATTGCAACACTAGCGCGGATAAAGGAAGTGGAATACTAATGGATTTAAGCAAGCGAATGCATCCACTGATGATACCCGTTTCCTATATTAAATCTCTAAAGAATACATTCTTCATATTCTTTATTTTATTTATTATTAACTTATCTAATGATGCTATGTGGGTGAAAATAGGCAGAATTCTATTTATCGTTTATTTGGTTTACGCATTATTTTCTATCATTCTAAAATGGTGGAAAACAACCTATACGCTAAAAAAGGATGCTGTTGAAATAGAGGAAGGCGTATTTACCAAAAAACACCACACTATTCCATACCAACGTATCCAAAATGTCCAATCACATACGCCATTTTATTTACGCATGTTTCAATTAACGTCCTTAACGTTAGAAACTGGGGCTGAAAGTAATGATGCTTCATTTACATTTACCGCTCTAGCAATAAAAGAAGCACAACGTATGGAAGATACGTTGGATCAATTTAAACAACAAGATGCAGAAAAAGATTGTGTGAGAACAGAGTCCTCTGAGGACTTGGTTAATCATGAAAAAAGAACGATCCATTTTAATCCAAGCAAGAATGATATTTTGAAGGCCTCCGTGTTGTCCTTTAGTTATTTATTGCTTATTCCTTTACTCATTTCCGTCTTTCAGAATATCAATGAGGTTTACGATCTGACAGACTTCGCTGAGGGGACCTTCGACTTCCTCATCCATTCTTGGCTATTGTTAACAATCGTTATTATGTTGGTTATTCTTGCTGCGGTAGTCTTTGGATTAGTACGAACCTACCTTCAGTATGGAAAATATGAAATAGCTTCTGATGAAAACCGTATTTATATTAGAAAGGGCATACTCAATGAACAGCATTTTTCGATACGAAAACAAAACGTGCAAGCTGTCCATATCGAACAATCCTTATTTAAACGAATACTACATCTAGCAGAAGTTAAGCTCATTAGCGCAGGTGGAGTTGATTTTTCCGGGGATGAGGTTAATTCCTTGTATCCATTCTTGCCAACTAAACGAGCGATTACACTAATCGAAGAGCTGCTTCCTGATTTTGAAATGAAAACAGAAATGGAACGTTTACCGAAGAAGTCACTTATCGTACGATTATGTCGCATTCCGTGGCTTTGGTTAATTGTTACAGCAATACTAATGATTTGGAAGCCTGAGTGGTGGATTATTTCGCCGATTCTCTTTGTATTAACATATACTTCTCGTATATTAGATTTCTATTTTACACGCTTTTTGATTCATGACGAATTTCTACAGATTCGTTCCGGTGGCTTTTCGTTAACTACTGTCATAACAACTCGTGAAAAAATTATCGAATTTGACTTATCTCAATCACTACTAAAAAAACGTTTAGGACTTGCCACCATTACAACAACAAACCGAGGGAAACCGATCCATGTGGAGACATTAGATGATCTATCCTATGATCAGGCAAAGGGAGCGTTTATTTGGTATACCGGACGTAAACCAGCATTAGATATGGAAGGTGACAGCTATGGAGAACAATAATGTTTTTATTTCCGATAACTTTTTATCATTCGGCTACACTACTATGAAGAATAAGCATAATGAGAAGATAGGCTATCTTGATTTAAAGACTGCTTTCTCCTCTGGAGCTGCCGTATATGATGACAAGCAGGTCAAACAAGCCTCAGGAAAGCTTGCGTCCTTTTCTAATCAATGGACGGTATATGATCACAATGCGAAGTGCTTGGTGTAGTGAGCTACTCCCACCACTTACCACCCTTACCGTTGGGCTACGCCCTTCACACGCTTGAAGATGGAGACTTCTTTCGGAATTGTATTAAAAACAAGCTGGTTCTCATTCTCAAAAAAATATAGCTACAAAACTACTGGCAGGGGGACTTATACGATAACTTCTCCTACCTTCTCAAAAGCATTCACTGTTGTCGATACGAAGGGTAATGAAATTGCTATGTTTAAGCGAATGAATCATTTCTTTTCTTCCCCTGCTTATGAACTAGTTAAACACACGAACCATATAAGCATGGCAGAACTCGTCATTGTAGTCATGGGAGTGAATGCAATTGAAAAAAGGAAACAGTCAAGCTCCACAAACAGTGCGGGTGGAAGTATATAATGTATTTCCATCCATAAGAAGCTAAACCATGGAAAAGTTATAACCATCCATCCTATTGGTTAATAAAGTGAAGATTCAATCCGTAAGGGTTTTGTTGACCCCAACGGATTGTTTGTACCACAAGGGTATGACCTAAAGGCCTTTAAACAAATCGGACATTTACTGTCGATTCCCCACTTATCCATATTAGCTTCACTTGCATGAAGTGTGGTTCTTCTTGCCAGTTATATGTGGGATAAATCCTTGTACAACAGACTTATCTAAACGGGCGGGTGTTATATCACCATTCGTTCAGGAGGGTATGTGCTACGACTATTTTACAACCTCAAAAAAATCAGTATAACTAGTAAGGTAGAAATCAGCTGAAATATATTGATTTTGGAAGCTGCATGTTTTTATTCCTAGTTTCTTTGCTGGGATCAGATCAATTTCGCGATCACCTACAGCTAAATCAAGCAGATATTTCTCATGTAAATAAACATATGAGGAAGTATCCGGCTTACGAGGAAAACCATCATCGATCGTCACCACATCCGTGAAATATGACGCTAAACCATGGTAGTTTAATACACGTAGCAAATTTTTACGATCCTTATGCGTCATAATGACATTGGTATCAGCAAATTGCAAGACATGTTCTAACCCCTCAAAAGGATTTACTTCTTCGGGCGAGATATGATCTATGAGACGTCTCACCTCTTCTTCTTGTTCTCTTGTCATCCTAAAATAGGTAATAGCATGACCAAACGAAATCTTTAATTGTTGATAAATTTCGTGTTCATCCGCTTTGTCCTGTAAAACCTCCTTAAAACATTCCGTATAACGAGGGTATGTATCTATTAATGTACCATCAAAATCCCATAATATATTCAATTAAATCATTCCTTTGCTTCTTAATCGGCTGCTAAACGATGGCGACATTAATACCCTTTTTCCAGGTTAACAACATTCATATTTGGTAATTCTCCCTTAGCATAGCGCTGTAAGTTGGGCAAAAAAATATCATCGATGACGCGCTTAGCATAATGCTCAGTAGAACCAGCTGTATGTGGTGTTATAATGACGTTTTCCATATCCCAAAGTGGGCTTTCTGATGGTAATGGCTCCGTTGTAAATACATCCAGCCCCGCTCCAGCAATTTGCTTTTGTTGCAGAGCATGGACAAGATCCTGCTCATTAATAATTGGACCACGTCCAATATTAATTAATATGGCGGTTTCCTTCATTTGTTGGAATTGCTGAGCTGCAAACATCTGCTTCGTCTCCTCGGTTAACGGTAAGGTTATTACGACAAAATCACATTGCGGAAGTACTTCAGCTAATTGATCAGCTCGATACATCTGTTCCACATCATCTGTCGGCTTTCCGGAATGTCGTACACCAAGTACACGCATCCCAAATGCCTTCGCAATTTTAGCTGTTTCTAAACCGATTGCTCCAACGCCGATGATTCCAATGGTCTTGCCATGGATCTCTTGGTTGAGGTGAGCATGATGCCATAGCTTTGCTTGCTGCTGACGAACATACGTATGAATTTTACGAGTAAGTCCAAGCATTAAAGCAAATATAGTCTCTGAAATTGGATAAGCATGCACACCATTCGCACTTGTTACTACAATATTCCTTTCTTTTAAAGTAGCAAGCGGAAGACTGTTCACCCCTGCACTCCATGTTTGTACCCATTGCAAATTCGTATTTTGCTCCAGTATGGTTGGGGCAATCGCTTTCTTCCAATGCAGAATCACTTCCGCCTCTGATAATTGCTCCAATACGTTCTCAGAATGTTTATCTGCAATTACCCTCCATTCTGGAATTATTTCTTTTATTGTGTTTATCTGTGTTTCGTCCAAATCAAGATTTATCACTAAGGTTCGCTTCTTCATCATTTCCTCCTATATGAAGTGGCTAGCCGGCCCCTCTAGTTTAAAGAAATAGTTACTTTAGTTCCGTTCTCTTACATAACCAGACTCTAATTCAGGCTCTTGTTGTATCGTAGACTTAGGAAAAATAAATGTCCACGGCATACTGCATCTAGGCTCAAGCGTTAACCTTGCATCTGAAAAGGTATGGGTAGCAATTGCATAACCTTTTTCATCGTAGGTCAAACGCACACCATCCAATGTCAGAATATCGTCCGTTAGATTTTGAATGATTACTGTAATAAGAAGGTCATCACGGTGATTACGCGCTTGCCAAAATGGAATAAACCGTTCCGGATGATCTGCTTGATTTGCTTTTTCAAATGCTTTCACGAGGTCCTGTCTATCCTGTGAATCAATTGTCTTGTCCCACGCCTTTTCAAAGACTAAACGTTGCATGTTAACCACCTCATCCTTTCTTCCCTTAGTATACCATTTACATGAAAATTACTCTTCCACTGGCTACTGTGTAATGCACTTTTCCATTATTTTTTAACGACAAAAACAAATACCTTGCATTACAAGGTAAATAATCGTATACTTGCATTACCTTGTAATGCAAGGCAAAGAAAGAGGTGTTACTCCATTGTCTACAACTCAAATGATGAAAGGTATTCTCGATGGTTGTCTGCTAGCAATTATTAAGGATACAGAGGTATATGGATATGAGCTAGCTGAAAAGCTTGAAGACTACGGCTTCCATTCATTTAGCGAAGGAACGATCTATCCATTACTTATGCGCATGCAAAAAGAAGAGCTAGTAACTTCAACCTTAAAAAAATCAACTGCTGGACCAAGAAGAAAATATTACTCACTGACAGAAAAAGGTGAAAGCGAATTACAACATTTTATGGAGCGGTGGCAAACGTTGCAAGCAAACGTAAACCGTGTACTGAGCGATGAGACAAAATAAAGCCTATTTACATAAAGGGGATGTTGAAATGAATACAAATCGTATTGTACTTTCGAAAAAGAGTAAACGATTCTTAGAAGATTTACGCATCTATTTATTCTCAAGTGGAAAAAATGCAGATGAAATTGAGGATATCGTAGAGGAATTACAAGTGCACCTCATCGAGGCAGAGCGAGATGGCAAGTCAATTGATAACATTGTTGGGCAATCGCCTAAGGCATATATGGATCAAATCTCTGATGAAATGCTAACAGACTATCAGGAATGGTTTACGTATATTGTTATTATTGTTTTTGGCTCCTTTGGTTTTATTATCATGAATGACCTGTTTCAGGGGAGCGTGTCCTATTCTCTATTAGAAATCATTGGTTACTTAAGTATTGCTACTGTTTTTATCATTTGTGTATTTCAAGCATTTAAATATATTGCTGCACATAATCTTTCCAAAATAGTCGAATATGTCATTTTTTACGTACTTGGCCTATTGCCAATTAGTTTGTACATAGGTTTAATCTTTTTAAACGAAGTAATAGAAACACCCGTTATCCATCTAGAAATGCTTGGTATGATAATTACTGCAATCCTTACACTCGCCTTACTACTAGCTATTTCATATTGGGCAAAAACGTGGGCCATGTTGATTATTCTAGCATTACTAATCTTACCAGATACCGTTTTGCATTCCTTTCATATTTCTGAAACGCTTCACCTCCTTTTAGGAACATCCATCAGCTTCGTTGGTATTGCCATTTACCTTGTTATTCATAGCAAATTAAGCCGCGCTCATTCATAATGGGTACGGCTTCATTTCACACATACCCAGCACGCACATTCTATTAATACGCTCTCTATTTAGTCCAAAACCGCCGTTATTATTAGCCACCGTCACCATCTTTCATACTATTCAATCCTATTTCAACATAGTAAGTATGATAGAGTCCATGTTATAATCTATAATGGAAATTAAGCGATTATTATCAAATAAAGTGAAACTTCAATGCGTGGGGGGTTTTGTTTATCCCTCACCGATTGTTTGTACCACAGAAGTATGATCTAAAGGCCTTGGAACCAATCGGACATTTACGGGCAGTTGATCCATACTTATCCATTTTGGTTTCACTTTATTGCATAACCGGGGCTTACTACCAGTTATATGTGGGATAAATAGACAGATAGACAGCTAATGAATTGAAACAGCCAATAGAGATGGAGGATGGACATGTCAGACTTAGGGAGCTTTGTTGCACATTACGGTTATATAGGGATCTTTATTGTTCTTATCTTAGGTATTATTGGGTTACCAATACCTGATGAGTTTTTACTCACTTACGTTGGTTACAGCGTATTTGCAGGACGTATGTCACTATCCTTATCACTTCTTGTAGCAATATTAGGGTCTGTCATAGGTATCTCGATTAGTTATTTTCTTGGGCAAAAACTAGGGCTACCGTTTATTAAACGATTTGGTCCTAAAGTACATATAACGGAAAAAAATATTACATGGGTGCAACATAGCTTTAGAAAATTTGGTGGATTTTTTCTTTTAACCGGCTATTTCATCCCTGGGGTTAGACATATTACCGCCTATATGGCAGGTATAACAAGCTACCGCTATTTATATTTTTCTATTTTTGCTTATATTGGTGCAATGATATGGGTATCGACATTTATTTTTTTAGGAATGATTTTAGGTAATAACTGGGAAGTTATCAAGCACGTCTTTCTTCATAGCACCAAAATATTCTGGATCATGCTTTTTATCATTATTCTTTATATTTATGGGAAAAGATGGGCGAAAAAAAGGGAGAAAGCTAGTTAGCAATAACCCCAAGACTTTCTCCATATTTTATTTCACGCCATGCTGATACATCTTCTGCAAACTGAAAGTTGTCGTTTTCTATTAATAATATGACGGTGGACCCAAATGAGAAATAAGCTAACTCTTCTCCCGGTTCTACTTGTTCATGTTGATTGGTAAGATGGATACTATTTACATTTAGAGCGCCAACCTTAACAACTGCAATATTTTTCTTGTTACTTTCTATTTCTGTAATGGTGCGGTAATTTGTAGATAATGGGCGATTTCCATATTTTATACCAATCCTATTTACTGGATAGGATTTACCTCCAAGTGTCCAGTTCCCTTTAATATGCCCTTTGATTGGACTATGAATTCTGTGATAATGCTGCGGAGATAAATATAGAATGATATACTTTCCGTCCTTATATTGATTAGCTTTTTCTTTACTTCCCAGCATTTCTTCTAATAAAATCTGCCTATCTTTCACCTCATATGTTTCTGTCTCGCTTATCGAGCCAAACGCACGAATAACACCATCAACTGGGCTGACAAGAGCCCCTTCATGATTGTCGATTGGTCGACTTCCCGGCTTCAGTACTCTAGTAAAAAAATGATGAAGACTCTGGTATTCTGAAAGTGGAAGCTTGATCTCTGCTAGATTAATCCGATACACTTTTACAAACAAAGGAATTAGCATTCGACTAGATTTTGATGTTGTCACAGCTATTAGTAACTTAGATATATATCGATTTCCGGTTAGTTCTACAAGTAGCTTAAGTAGTGCCTTTAACAATGTGTGTCCCTCCAATACCATAAAGTGAAAACTTCCATCCGTAGGGTTTTCTTTATCCACCACGAATTGGCAGTTGAACTAATCGGACATTTACTGGCAGTCTCCCCCCCTTCCCCATGCTTGACCGGGGGCTTACTACCAGTTGTATGCGGGATAAAGTGAAACTTCAATCCGTGGGTTTTTCTTTTCTCCCACGGATTGGTAGTTAAACCAATCGGACATTTACTGGCAGTTGATCCTCACTTACCCTTATTGTTTCATTTTATTGCTTGAAGTGCGGATCTTACTGCCAGTTATATGCGGGATAAAGTGAAACTCCAATCCGTGGGTTTTTCTTTTCTCCCACGGATTGGTAGTACCACAAGGGTATGACCTAAAGGCCCTTAAACCAATCGGACATTTACTGGCAGTTGATCCTCACTTACCCTTATTGTTTCACTTTATTGCTTGAAGTGCGGATCTTACTGCCAGTTATATGCGGGATAAAGCAACTTTGTAAATCTCTTTCGACAAAATATAGTATAATTTTCTTTAACAGCAAAGTAAATGGGGAACGCGTTGTATTCTGTTTTTAAATGAATTAATTTCAATTATTCGTGCACGAGCAATGACGCTCATTCCATACATACAAACGATAGGCGGTTATTCCTACGGGATAGCGCGTTCAGACAAGCCCCCGTAGAAGCAACGTGGAAACTCGCGAAGCCATACACAGAAAGTAATTGACTTGTAGTGGCCATCAACTATATTTTCACTAGTTACATACAGATTTTTAGATTCTACAAGACTAGTTACATGACGAAATTCACCCAACTATATTGATAGACTTATTAGGAGGACATCATGAATATAAGGAAACAAATACCAAATATCTTTACACTAGGAAATCTTTATTGCGGCTTTCTATCCATTGGTTATGCCGCTTCAGGTCAATATAAAAATGCTGCTGTTCTCGTTCTTATCGGCATGATGCTAGACAGCATGGATGGCCGGATCGCTAGAATGCTTCATGCTGAAAGTTCATTAGGTAAAGAATTAGACTCTTTAGCCGATATAGTAACTTTTGGTGTAGCTCCATGCTTTTTAGTATACTATACGGTATTTTTTAATAATGGCATGCTAGGATTTGCAGTTTCCGGATTATTTCCCTTATTCGGCGCATACCGATTAGCACGATTTAATATTACATCTGAGCAACAATCCATGAATCATTTCACTGGTGTACCAATCACCGCTGCTGGCGGCATATTAGCACTATTAACCTTGTTTAATAATGAAGTTCCTAGTATTGTAACAACGGTTGTCTTTACTGCTTTATGTTTTTTAATGATTAGTACGATTAAAATTCCAAGCTTTAAAAAAATTCCTTTACCTCGCTACGGAACTATTGTGACTGTCTTTTTAGGTGCATTATTAATTATAGTGAATATCGAGTCACATGGCCGATTTCCATATTTACTTTATGTAGCAACACCTATCTATTTAATTTATGTAGCTTATCGATTTGTCAAAGTAAGAGAAACAAGATAATACATGTAAAGATACTATGTATCTAGGACGCTACTATAAAGCTGTTATGGATTTAGGAAATGGGTTGTAAAGAATAATCAGACTAATTTAGGCAAAAGGGGAATGTCACCGGTCAACCTTCATCACTCATATGTTAGTAACGGTACATGAGTCTAGAGGGGAGGAAGAAAGATGTATTATCCAAATGATCACTATAAGAGTAAACGTCCCCATCCAGCCTATCCTTTTACACAAGCTCCATATTATAGCTATAGCGACATATACACCGCACACCCATATAACCAAGATCGGCAGCAGCCAGTTAGAGGGCAGGCTACATGGACGGATGGAGGACAAATTACACAATGTGGTATTCCATGGTCAGATAATCTGTATATGACGGCGGCGGTAGGGGAAAACTCTCCTTACCAATGCGGACAAACGCTAAAAATAAGAAATCTATCCATACCTGGTCAACGAGAAATTCTAGTAACGGTCGTTGACCAGGTTCCAAACTATCCTCCAAATAGGATTAATCTTCATCGCAAAGCATTCGAAACATTAGGAGCAAATGTCAATATGGGTGTCATTCATATTGACATTATACCCTCTCCTGAATTAGATGAAGAAAAATGGGGGAAATATCTGTTGGAAATAACTCAAACTGCTTACCCTAATTACCAAATAACAGAGTATAGTAAGGTAAGAAAAACAGAGGTTTCCGCAACACGAACAGAGGAAGTATATGAATATGTGTTACAAGCACCGCAGGATAAAATCACCGTTAGAGGGACCGTCGTTTATAATCCAAAAACAGATAAAGTGATATCGTTTGATATAAAAGAAATTTGATGAAATATGAACAGATACAACTTCGGTATGATACCGAAGTTGTTTTTTAGGAAGAAAAAGGAAAAAACTAATGGAAGCATTGATGGATCTGGAATATTTCATATATGGTTACTCTTCATTTGCTCTTCTTTTCTGATAATTAAAGGTTGTACAAGCTTCATTTTGGAATAGAATAGTATTATAAGCTATTAAGAACTTCTCGATAGCTATACAACAAGCTTTTCATTAAATAATACCACCCAAAAATTGTAAACCGCATAACCGCATTTTTTAAATAGGGAGGGGAGCCACTTATGAACACCTTTTTTAGCTATATACTTCTTGGACTATCTTTATCTGCTCCAGTAGGTCCTATTAACGCTGCTCAATTAAATAAAGGAATACATCATGGCTTTCTTCATGCTTGGCTCGTGGGCTTGGGAGCAATGCTTGGTGACCTCCTATTTATGGTGCTTATCTATTTTGGTGTTGCCCAGTTTTTGACTACACCCTTGATGAAAACCTTTCTCTGGTTATTTGGCTTCTTCATTTTAATCTATACGGGTATTGAAAGTATTTTAAGTGCTAGAAAAGCTTTACGAGAAGATAAAGCGCTGGCTGCATCAACAAAAGGAAAATCATTTAGGACAGGCTTTTTTATGGCAATCTCTAATCCGCTAAATATCGTTTTTTGGTTGGGGATTTACGGAGCAGTATTAGCGAAGACTAGTGACCAATATAGCAATCAGCAGCTTCTCCTATTTAGTAGCGGCATATTTCTAGGAATCCTCATATGGGACGTGTTTATGGCTGGGCTAGCAAGTACGTTTCGTAAGTTTTTTCAATCAAAGACCCTTAATTACATATCGGTGATTGCCGGCATCATTCTAATTGGGTTTGGTTTATATTTCGGGTATCAAGCATATATTCTTTTAGCGAATTAGCATAGGCATGCACCCAATTTCTCCTTCGATAATACAGTATGGTAGAAGGAGGAAAAACAAATGGGATTACTTTATGATAAGCAGCAGCTAGATGAACAGCTGGAAATACTTCCGAAATGGCAACAGGAAGCCTTTCAATCCTTCTCTTCCATGATTGCTGATACAAACACCTATCCATGTGTCCCTGCACGTCAAGGGTTTCTAGCTAATCATTTACGATTTCTTTTTGCAGGTGATCCAAACAAAGAAAGTACTGTAAAGCAGCTTGCTGATGCTTTAAGAGAGTATAGCGATTGTTCACGAAATGCAGGAAACTATACATCGTTAGCCGTATTTTTTCAAACCTCTAAGGAAATTAGAAATCGTTACGCGGAAGCGGATTATCGAGAGCTGTTCTGGTCCATTTTAAACCATGTAACAGCATTTGATGAAGCAGCATGGCCCAAGGATATTCCGACAGATCCCGCTCATCATAAATGGGAATTTTGCTTTCATGGCGAGCCGTACTTTGCCTTTTGTGCTACACCAGCTCACCATCAAAGGAAAAGCCGCCACTTCCCCTTTTTCCTCATGGCTTTTCAGCCAAGATGGGTATTTGCAGAAATGAACGAGTCCACTGCTTTTGGACGTAAAATGAAAAGCATTATCCGCAAGCGACTCACAGACTATGACGGCATTCCTGGGCATCCTGATCTCAAATGGTATGGCCAAGAGGATAACCATGAATGGAAGCAGTACTTTCTAAATGATGATGACACGAGCCCGAACAATTGTCCATTTCAACGTATGAAAAGCAAGCTTACAACGTTTTTTAAATAAAGTGAACCTTCCATCCGTGGGGGGTTTTATTTTTCCCACGGATGGTTAGATGAACCTAGAATGATTATGTTGATTCTCTTATGATTAGTTTAGTGGGAAGCTTCATAACTTCACGCTTCAGTTCAACACCCTCTTCAATATGTTTTAGTAATTCTAAAACAACCTGTTGACCTAGTTCTATTATTGGTATTTCGATAGTTGTAATTGTTGGAGTTGTAACCTCACAAATCAGCTGATTATCATAGCCAATAACAGCTAAGTCATCAGGGACTTTGTATCCGGATAAAATTGCTTTTTTAATAACACCTGCAGCAACCTGATCATTCCCTGTATACAAAGCTGTAGGTTTTTCTTTTACATTTATCAGCTCTTCAAAAATTCGTAAGCCATCTTCAATATTAAATGCCTTACCAAAAAACCATTCATCTACATACGGAAGATCATAATCGGATAAAGCTTTTAAATAGCCTGCTTTTCTTTCTTTTTGCGCTTGACTATAAGACAGATCATAGCAAAACCCAATTTTTCTATGTCCCTTTTTGATTAAATATTTAACTGCTTTATAGGAGGCATCAAATTCATCATACCCTATAATTGGGATTGGAGCTGAATCGTGATACTCATTACACAATAAAATTGGACCCTCTTTTAAATAAGGTTCAATAAGTCCCCATTTATTTTCTAAAGAACACAAAATTACCCCATCAATCTCTTTCTTTTTTAGTAAATCCAAGACTTTTAATTCTATTTTTTTGTTATAAAAAGTTTGAAAGATAAGAACTTTATAATTTTTCTCTAATGCATTAAAGGAGACAGCACCTTTGATTAATTGGGCAAAGAAGGGATGATCTATTCTCGGAATAGATATTGCAATAATATAGTTCTTTTTGGCCCGAAAATTACGAGCAAGACCGCTTGGCGTATAATCAAGCTGATTTATTACATGTAATATCTGTTCACGCTTTTCCTTGGAAACATAAGGCTGATTATTCAGTACTCGTGATACCGTGGTTCTAGATACATTACACAATCTAGCTATTTCATTTATTGTAGCCATTATTTCCCTCCTTAAAAAAAGTTGTTGACATGATATCGATTCCATATATTAGGATAAATACGACTTAATCATATTATATAGGGAGGGAGCAGTTGTTGAAAACTATTGTCCAAGTTACTGGTAAAAGCGACACAAATTTGTGGTTATTAAAGAATCTAAGTAGTAAATTACAAGGAGATTATTTTGAGATTCAAGATAGCATCGTAAATCAGAAGTTACATGCAACATTTTGTAGTGAAAAAGATTTTGATTTGGAAAAGGATATTTTGAATCATAAATCAGAACCACTAGATAAGGTTCCATTCATGCCTGTAAATCGTCTGATATCTGAAGATGAGGTAAATGATATTCTAGAAACTTTATCAAACGTATTACCGACTGGACAATATACAAGTGGTCCATATTTAACAGAATTTGAAGACGTCTTATCATCTTACTTACAAAAAAAGTATGTGATAGCAACAAGTAGTGGTACAGATGCGTTAATGATTAGCTTATTAGCATCCGGTCTAAAGCAAGGAGACGAAGTTATAATGCCAGCTAATAGCTTCGCCGCCACCGAGAATGCCGTGCTTGCAACTGGAGGTGTACCAGTATATGTAGATATACATCCGCACACTTATTGCATCGATAGCAATAGAATTGAATCAGCTATTACGGGTAAAACGAAGTTTATCTTGCCAGTACATATTTATGGCAAACATGCAGATATGCTTTCTATTAGAAATATAGCTGATCAGTTTAACTTAAAGGTCGTTGAAGATGCATGTCAAGCAATAGGTATAGCTAATCTAGGTGAAAAGGCAGACATTACCACATTAAGTTTTAATCCCTATAAAAACATTGGAGTATGTGGAAAAGGTGGAGCAATTGCCACAGACAATAAAGAACTTGCTGAGAAATGTATCCAATATAGCTATCATGGATTTGCAGCAGGTAAAAAAAATGTGAAAGCAATAGATTACGGTTTAAATTCAAAAATGGATAATTTACAAGCAGCTATCGGATTACAGAGAATCAAGTATTTATCATTAAATAATTTTAAGCGACTTTTGTTGGCAAATAGATATATTACTAAATTGAGTACCTTACAGAATGAGGGACTAATAGAAATTCCTGAATTAAATGGAGATAACGTTTGGCACTTGTTTCCGATCAAAATTAAAAACGATCGTAGGGATCACGTTATGAAAGCAATGAAAGAGAAATTCAATGTTGAAACTGACTTATTCTATCCAGTATTGGCACACAAACAAGATACGGATTTAGTTAAAGTAAATTATCAGGAAGTGCATTTACCTAAGACAGAATTAGCACATAGGGAGATAGTGCATTTACCACTATATCCTGACTTAGCCGTAGAAGAGCAAAACTTGGTATTGGAAGGTTTATACCATGTTATCAAGTAGTAAAGGGGGATTTAGACTATTACCGACTGTTGATTCTCCTAAATACATTGTTTTCAGTGATTTTGATGAGACGTATTTCCCTCATGAAATGACTAATGAAAGACAAAAGGCATTGTATGAACTTGAAGATTACTTAGAGGAGAAAAGCCAGCAAGGATTACTATTAATTGGATGGGTTACAGGAAGCAGCTTGGAATCTGTATTGCATAAAATGGAAAAAGGGAAATTCAGGTCATTTCCTCATTTTATCGCTAGTGATCTAGGAACAGAAATCACCTATTTTCTTGACCATAATTTTCTTCTACAGGATCTGGATTGGCAGTCAACCATCGACCAAACAAACTTTAACAAAAAAAATATTGATGAGATCATATCTCTATTAAACAAGGAAGACATTGAATTAAGTCCACAAACCCAATTAGGAAGTTCTCGTTATAAAAAAAATTTTTACTATCGATCTTCCATGGATACAAAGATGGATAAGAGGAATTTATCAAAGATTAAAGAGGTTGTTAAGAAATTTGGTCTTAACGTAAATATCAACCGTTGCAACCCGCTTGCTGGGGATCCGGAAGACAGTTACGATATAGATTTCATCCCAACAGGTACTGGGAAGGATGAAATTGTGAGGTTTATGTTAGAAAAATATAAAGTACATCCAGAATATGCTATTGCATTTGGTGATAGTGGAAACGACTTAAAAATGCTAAAAGCGGTAAAACATGGTTACTTAGTAGAAAATGCAGTTAAAGAGGCTAAGGATAATCACACGCATATATCTACTGGTCCATATTCTCAAGGTATCATGAATGCTTTAAAATCAATTATTCAATAAGGTAGTGTAAAAAGTTTTATGAAAACAACATGACAGACGCAAACGGCAGCGTCTTGACGTTAATCGATTTCTATTTTTGGAAATGATTTACGAACGGGTTCATTACATGAAGGTACTATTAGTTACATCCTTTTATTGGATTGCGGGTCACCTCATGAATAACCTCGTTTATTAGCGGGACGTTTTTATAAAGAAACTTTTGACAGCACGTTAAATAATTAGGAGGAATAATGATGAAAAGAATCGGGATAGTTGGGGCTGGAGGTATAGCTAAAGCACATGCAATAGCATTATCTACTATTAAAAATGTTGAACTAGTTGGTGTACATGACATCAATAATCATCATTCTGAACAACTTGTAAGAAGCTTCGGTGGAAAATCATATCCTGATTACACTGAGCTGATGCAAGATGTAGATGGTATTATCGTTACATCTCCGAACTTTTGTCATAAGGAACATACATTACAGGCATTGTATGAAAATAAGCATGTATTATGCGAAAAGCCCATGGCAATATCTATTGAAGAAGCGAACCTAATGAGAAAAACGGCAGAACAAAACAGCGCCTTAGCTGTTATGGGTTTTAACTACCGCTATTTAGAAATAGTTAATATCCTTAGAAGCCTAATTATCAGTAACGAACTCGGGCACGTACTAGCAATAAAAATTCATTTTAAAAAGAACAGTGCATTAAGGAGAAAAAAGTATACTTGGAGGGACGACGCTAATAGTAAAAAAACAAGTGGAACGCTAGGAGATCTGGGAATTCACCTTATTGATTTAATTTGGTACTTATTTAAAAGTAACTTCAAAGAAGAAACCGTAAATGTCAAAATAGAAACAAATGTTAAAACAAAAGAAGATAAACATGTACACGTAGATGATTATGCTGAAGTCTTCGGACAGCTGGAAAACCAAGTTTTTGTTAACTTAATTACTTCGAAAATATCTGATATAGAAGAATGCGGTTTTGGTATAGAGGTTATTGGTCATAAAAAGGAATTTAAATACCATACCAAAAATCCTCTTGTATATGAATTAAAAGCTGGTATAGACAAGGAAGAATATTCCGTACCGCCTACTTTACTATACAACCCTCCAACTGAGTTTTATGGGTGGGCTGATTCATTTAGAAATGAGTTAATTGCATGGATTAACAAAGCAAACCAGAAACCTTTAGTCGATATACCAACTTTTGCAGATGGATATCGTTCTCAAGAAATATTAGAGATGTTCTTCCAGAAGGAAAAAACAAACAAATATCAGGAGCTTGTAACGAGTTAAAGAACAAAAGCACAAGCGAAACGTAGGACTGAAGCGAATCAACGAAGGTAAAGGAATCACAGTGAGCTTGCGAGCCGATGTTGATTTAGATTAGGGGTTTCGTGAAGTCCTAACGTTTCTGGGCGCTGGAACTGGACACAGCTCAATACGCGCCTATGTATTCACACAGGCAAATTTTATAATTTCCTAAACCAATAAAAAAACAGGGATTTAAAAGTCCCTGTTTTTTCAATAGGAGTGATACCGTGAGAGGGATATTCATCTTTGGATGTATGTTTTACTTCGTTGTTGGTGTAATTCATATAAGTATAGGAAGCCTCACACCTTACTTATTAGATCATTTCAACATTGCAGCAAATGACCTATCTGTTATTATATTTTTTCAGTTTTTCGGTTTTGTAAATGGGGTAATACTATCTCCAATGATCGTAAAAAGATATAACCATCTTCAGATCATTACGTTTGGTTTAATCGTTTTAATCCTTGTATTAAGCGGATTCTTTATCATAAAGGATTGGTACTATATTGGTATCATGATGTTTTTATTAGGGTATGGTGCTGGAACTCTAGAAACGACAATAGGCTCTTTAATCATAGCAACTTACAAAGATAATGTAGAAAAAATGAGTAAATTAGAAGTATTTTTCGGGTTAGGTGCATTTACTTTCCCTATTTTGGTACACATTTTTATAGACATAGAAAACTGGTTCTTACCTTTCTACGTTCTTTTTGCCCTACTACTAGTAATGCTAGTCGGATGGTCTATGTTATTGTCAAAAAATCAATTTGAAATAAACGACATGAAACATCAATTTCATATAGCACCGGATAATAATAAAGTTATTCAACACTTTATTCATCATCCGAGAAAATTTAAATTTTTATTTTTAATTGCATGTTTTGCTTTTTTATATGCAGGAATTGAAACGAACCTGGCGAATTTTTTACCCGTAATCATGATAAATCTAGGCTTTGAGAATTATAGCTTAATTAGTGTATCTGTTTTCTGGAGTGGGATTGTATTAGGGAGATTAGTTATCGGGAATTTGAGTAAAAAGATTACTTATTCAAACTATCTAATTGTAAGCTGTTTGTTATTGATCGTTTTCTTGAATCTTTTTCCTTATATTGCATACCCGTTACTACAGTTAGTAAATATTTTCCTAATCGCATTCAGTATTGCGGGGATATTCCCTATCGTTTTGACTTTGAGCTCTATTATCATTGGTAAATATGTTGATGAGGTTACGAGTATATTTATAGCCGCTGCTAGTTTTGGTGGAGCGATAATATCTCTTTTGATTGGCTGGAGTATAGAAAATGGCCATACGTTGCTTATCTTTACGATTATGGCTGCTATTTTGATATGGATATCAACAAAGATAAAATATGAAGATACAGTGAAAGTCAATTCAACGCAAAAGCTCTCTTAATGTATTATTTGTCTGATGATATTAATACGAGCAGCCACGATAATTTATATCTTTTGCTTTATTTCATATTCTGTTACAGATTCTACCAGAAATTTCGCGAAAGAGATTGAAAATCTGTTAGGGACACATAACTCCTTAAGCTCCATTCTAAAGACGAACAATCAACTACGCTATCTCCGGAAACGTAGAGACGTGCAGAAGGAAAGGCAGTGGTGAAATCCTAAAGCCCGCACCATGAGAAGGCTCACCAGCCGACCGATGAAAGCAGAGTATAGTTTCCGGAGACACTTTCATATGTGAACCATTCTTGCTAGTTGATCGTTTTTTTGATGCAAACACTTTAGTCCTCATGGTTCAATATTGCCTTCGTTTATGAATGATACTAGCAGCAATGGCAATGAGTAACAGAAAAATCAAGCTCACGATAAACCCTACCCTACTTGCCTTCTCCATCACGGTGCCCAAAACTGTGACAGTAATGAGTAGCATACCTATTGTTGTTTTGATCCAATCCATCACTGATGGCTGCATTAGCTTCGTATACGTCGCTAAAATAAATACCCAATTATAAATCAGCATTAAGCCAGCAGCAGTCGTCACATATTCAAAGATTTTCTCTGGCAATAAAATTGCAATAATCGTTGAAATAAAAAGACCTGCTGCGGTAAATAAAAAAGCTGGTATCGGAATTTTCCACTTCCCCTTTTTAGCGATCCGTGCTGGTGCATCGTGATCCTCTGCAAGGGATGTTAAAATCGTTACTACTGCATAAAGAGCTGCTACCATTGTTGAAAAACCAGCAATGATTAAGATCCCATTTAATATGTCTGTTACGTAAGGGACATGAAAAGTGGAAAGCGCTGTTATAAACGGGCTTTCATCTGGGTTTATTTCATGCCAGGAAACTAGCGACAAAGCAAGTGCAAGCGACATTACATAAATAAATGTAAGTCCTATTATCATAATTCTGCCTGCTTTCGGCGCAGACTTTGGCTCTTTTAAATCAACAACTAATAGACCCATAACCTCTATTCCTCCAAAAGCGTAAAACGCATAAAGCATAGCATTCCACATTCCCAAGGTACCCTCGGAAAAGAAATTACCATCTTTTTCAAGAAGCGTTGCTTCACCGATCAATCCCCGGATAATAAGCGTAATGGCGACAATAATAAACATGAGAATAGCTGCTGTCTTCACAACGCCAAATACGTTCTCAAACTTCTCAAAGCCTTTCATACCAGTTAAAATAACAAGCAACCCTAGTACCGAATAAATCGCAGCCAGCAACCATAAGGGTATGCTAGGAAACCAGAATTGCGTAAAGATGCCTAATGCAATGAGCTGACTGCCCATAATCAACATTTCAGATATGCAATACACCCAGCCATTACTGAATCCGGCCCATCTCCCAAAGGCTCGTCTGGCATAAACGCGAAACGAACCCTTATCTGGATGCTCCACAGACATCTTTGCTAATGCATCATACACGATGTACGTTCCTATTGCCGCCAAAATAAATGGAATTAAAACAGCTGGGCCGCTTTTTTGGATCGCAATACTGGAGCCAAGAAAAAAGCCCGTTCCTATGGTGCAGCCTACGCCAAGCAGAGACAGCTGCCACCACTTCATATTCCCCCTACTTCTACGCATCAACAGCGTCACCCCCCATAAGATTATTACATTGAGCTTTTCCGTTGAAGGGGGAGCGTCATGCAACGTATGCCTCCACCAGCCTTTTCTAACTCAGTAACTTCAATTTCGATGATGTTCTTCCTTTGTAATTTCGGATGACTTCTTAACCTTTGTTTATGTGCTTGCTTACTAATAAGAATGGTTTCTGGATTAAGATTAAGAAAATTAATATCAGGAATCGTATTATATTCTTCAAGCCAGTAAACCTCAAAACCATGACGATTTAGGAATTGCTCTGGCATCTCATATCTTGATGCTCGCTCTGTCCAAACATGAATAGGAAAATGGCGAACGAAGCTTTTGGACACGACCACATCCTTACTAGCTACATTGCAATTCATATCTAAATGTAGTGTATCTGTACGTCTTGGTAAGCTAATAATTCCTATTTCAGAAAAACCCGCAGCAAATATACTCTGCTTTATCTGCTCCACACTTTCTATACTTGTCCGCATGCCAACATTAATCCAAACGGCATCTCGATTAAGCAAAAGCACATCCCCATACTCTAGTGCTTTTATGTAGTTATTTTCATGCATTCTAAAGGAATTTGGAAACCATTTGTCCATTAATACATGTGCTTGTACATATTCTGGACGTCTCATCGACGTACCTGCTTCTCCAGGTAGAATGGTATTCCCAAATACACAGGCTAAATCTCTCACAAAAAAACGATTGATGAGTTGGTCACTTAGCTGTTGATCCTCTTTAGTTAAATACGCTGAATAATCAATAACCTGAACGCCGGCATTTTGTAAAGCTGCTTTCAATTCAAGAAAATTTTCATGTGCTTTTTTATAATTAACAGGCGCACTCCACTGTACTTCCTCAGCTGTCTTTATATCTGGAATACTTACCATTGATGGTGCACATACTAGCACCGTTTCCAACACATCATGCTCCGACCAACAATTAGGCTCAAATGCTAACATGGCATATCCTACCTTCTATTATGTATTCATCTTATCGTTTCCAACTCGAAAAAAATTTATGTGGAGGATATACCGAAAAGAAAAAATGACATTTATACATGAAAATTCCTAAATCGGAGAATCTAAGCATGGACAAAATTAACATAGGAGGTATTAGGATGGAAAATATGAATAATATGAATCAACAAGGAAATCAACAGCAGCCCAGCAACATGCCACAAAATCAGCCGATGCAAAACCATGGAGGACATGAATTATTTGATGCGCATGAGGTAATTGCTGGCATCATTAGCATGCTCGATCAATATCAAATGTACGATCAGCACATTCAAGATCCGGAGTTAAAGGAAATCCTACAACGCCAATCGACATTTGTTACACAAGCATACAATACAATTGTACAAGCGTTCCAGACAGGACAAGATCCACAAGTCCCGACACAACAATACGAAATGGAGCAGAACAACAATACCGTCTATGGCATCAAGCCAGGGCAGCCTAAAAAACCAAACGCCTCAATTAATGAGCTTTCTGATCAAGGGCTTTCCGCTTACATGCTAGGACAAACAAAATCCCTAACTTCTCTACTAGCGATGACTGCGGTGGAAATGACCAACCCGGTCTTACGCCGTGTAATCGCCGATACCGTTCCGAACTTTATTGAGCTAAGTTATGAAATATTCCTTTATCAAAACAAGCATGGGTACTACCAAGTACCTCAGCTAAGCCAACAGGATATGAACCAAATGCTAAACAGCTACACAACCGTTCCTCAACAAGGAACTAACTTGCAATAAGAATAGGTGGAACAAAGGCAAAACATTAGCAAAAACGAACTCTTTATTGCCCAACACCACAACGAGCTACTTCTTTAAAAGAGGAGTAGCTTTTTCTATTGCAATATATCATCATCAAACTAACCTGTTGCCTGTGAGCTTAAATGATAGCACATGAATATCGGTTCGGTTGATCGTAATTTCATCTCTTTCTTCAATGAATCCTCAAAACCCTTATCCCATTACTAATTTTTAATACGGCAAATCAGTTCCTCTATTGCTTTTTTAATAATCAAATGATATAATAAGATTTAATTATTTTTGTTCGGTGTAAAGGATAGCATGAGTAATCACTTTTCGTCTTGAGATTCGCTTTGGGCAAGGATAGTAATATAATGTGCGAGAACGCACTAGGAGGCAACATAATGGAACAAGGTATTGTTAAATGGTTTAACGCAGAAAAAGGGTTTGGTTTTATCGAGCGCGAAGGTAATGACGATGTATTCGTACACTTCTCTGCAATCCAAAGTGAAGGGTTTAAATCTTTAGACGAAGGTCAAAAAGTTACTTTTGATGTTGAGCAAGGTGCTCGCGGACCGCAAGCTGCTAGCGTTCAAAAAGCTTAGGTGGAACAAAGAGGCTGAGACAAACGAATAAAGAAACAATTAAAACGAACGATAATTAGTTGAAATTAATTATCGTTCGTTTTTTGATTAGAATCATTCATTTAGCACTTGAAATAAGCGAGACTTCGGCGGGAACAGCACGAGTCCGAAGCTCCACGTGGTAACGTGTTTTTCTTTACCAAGTTAGCTGAGTCCGTGCCCGCTGAAAGCGCGTATAGTTTCACGGTGAGCGATGATACTCCTATGGACAACATGATTATTCGTATTTTAAACAAAGAAGTTGTGTTTTGTCCCAGTCTTTTTTTGTAGTCTAGGAATTTATAAAATTTTCCCGTGCGGATACATAGACGCGTGTTGAGCCACGTCCAGCGCCAGCACCCACAAACTAGTCTACTTCACGAATCGCCCTCTAAGTCATCATCGGTTCCAAGCTCACCTTGATTCCTTTTATCACCGCACTCCAGTCATTACATTTCTAATCGGGCGCTTGCGCTTTTGTTCTCGACTAAGTTCCTATATAGTTGATTTCCTAGAACATCAGTATCTCACGAATATCTTCCTCAGTAATGGATGAGGCTAATTTATTCTGGGGATCAATCATTTCTTCAATCAGATGCTTTTTCTTCGCTTGTAGTTCATTCATTTTTTCCTCAATGGTACCCTTTGAAACTAGCTTAATCACTTGCACGACATTCTCTTGTCCCATGCGATGAGCGCGGTCAGCAGCTTGCTGTTCTACTGCTGGATTCCACCACATATCATATAATATCACTGTATCAGCACCTGTTAAATTAAGACCCGTTCCCCCTGCTTTCATAGAGATAAGAAAGAAATCACGTTCTCCCATATTAAACCGACGACATCGGTCCACTCGTTCTTTTGACGGCGTCTCTCCATCTAGATAAAAATAAGGAATCCCTTGATGTACTAAATCTTTCCCTATCAGATCTAGCATTTTCGTAAACTGAGAAAAGATCAATACCCTTCTACCGGCAAGACTTGACTCTTTGATCAGCTGTTTAAGCTGCTCTAATTTTGCTGAGGAACCTTTATAGCCTTCAACAAATAATCCTGGATGGCAGCAAATCTGACGGAGCCTTGTTAATCCGGCAAGTATTTTGATACGATTTTTCCGTAATGTATCTCTATCTAAGTGCTTTAAGGTATCCTGCCGCAGCTTCGCTAAGTAAGCTGCATAAAGCCTTTTTTGATCAGGCAACAACTCTATAGATTCTATCGCCTCCATTTTTTCCGGCAGCTCTGCTAACACATCTTTTTTTATTCTACGAAGTAAAAATGGGCGCATTCGTCGGATAATCTGTTTCCTCGTTAGATTGTGAAAGTCCTTCAATCCCTGAAAAAGCACAGGAAAGACGACGTGAAAAATGGACCATAATTCCTCTAGGTTATTTTCCATTGGTGTTCCCGTTAGAGCAAAACGATAATCGGCCTGAAGTTTCTTTACCGCCCTAGCTGTCTGCGTCACTGGATTCTTAAACGCTTGTGCTTCATCAAAAAATATAGTGTGAAAGAGCTGCTTCTCAAACCAATGTATATCTCTGCGTAAAAGCGGATACGAGGTAATCACAACATCCATTTCCATAATCCGTTTACGTTTTTCCACGCGCGTCTTTTGATTGCCATCGATAATAGCTGCTTGGATCTCCGGGGTGAACGTATTCAATTCATGAAGCCAATTATAGGTTAACGAAGATGGACAAATGACTAATACGGGAAGACCACGTTTTCGAATTGTGTTAAGCTCTGACTGTATAAACGTCATACTTTGCATCGTTTTCCCTAGCCCCATATCATCTGCCAAAACCCCACCAAATCCATAGCTGGACAGTGTTTTCATCCAACGAAATCCATACTTTTGATATTCACGTAACACCGACTGTAAACGTGCTGGGATCGGATATTGATTTAGATCAGGATTCTCTATCCTCTTCAAAAACTGCCGGAACGATTCCTCTAAGGTAAAGACTGTATCGGAAGCAGCATCCAATAGTTCAAATCCTTTGGTTACTGGTACATGTAGTCCTGCTTCTAGATCATCATCCTGGTTTGGAACTGCCTGTAAAAATCGCTGTATTTCTTCAAATTCACTTGTTTCTAACGTGAGTAGCGAACCATCTCGTAACCGATAATACTTTCTTTTTTCTTCAAGCGTCGCTAACAAATCGCGAATATCTTGTTCCGGAAAACCTTCAATTTCAAACTTAAATTCCAGCCAATTCATCCTATCCTTATGTGCCTTCACTTTAATTCTTGGCGGAACAGGGCTCTTTATAACCCGAGCTCGAACCGCTGACGTCGCATAGACGTTGACCAGCTTCTGTAGCTTCGGGAGTTTATGATATAAAAATTCATATTCGAGTGCTTCATTATGCAGGTAGTATCCTTCTTCTGTAACAGCAAATTGACTGTCCTTCATCCATTGGAGGATAGCCTCCTCCTTTTCCCTATCCCTAATAATTATCGTACCCGTTGGAATAGGACGATTCTCTAACGGATTAATCACGATATTTTCATAATGAAACTCGATACTTGCCAATAGTCTATTTTTTACACGATCCAAATACAGCTTGCCACGAAGTGGTGTTTGGGTTAGAACAGATGATAATTTAGCAGACAAATGTAAGGAACCTAATTTTCGTAGTCTAGGAACGACGTTTTCCATAAATACTGCAACCTGTTCAGTAGTGATCAATATATGCTTTGCTTTTGTTGCATGTAGCATTTGCTTAAGCTCTCCCAAATACGTCATATCCTCCCGATCCAAAGGCATGAAACTGCGATCAAACAGAACCATTTGATATATAGTTAGGATTTCTACACGATTAAGCCCGTCTATTTCTAGCAGAAAACCATCGCCA
This sequence comes from uncultured Virgibacillus sp., assembly GCF_947495635.1. Taxonomy (NCBI): domain Bacteria; kingdom Bacillati; phylum Bacillota; class Bacilli; order Caryophanales; family Bacillaceae; genus Virgibacillus; species uncultured Virgibacillus sp. The sequence continues at coordinate 30,837 of NZ_CANMAB010000013.1, forward strand.
GTATTCGTTTCTTTCACAGAAAATTGGATTGGCAGGGCCTCCCTTTCTATACGCAGACCTACGAATGCTTTTCCATTCATATGAAGTGTTACATCTGATAATCCGGTAAGTAATGGCAGCAATTGTTGCCAAGCAGTCGTAGGAATCGGTAAGAGATCCTCCCTTTGCATGTGTGCGGTACTTACATAGACATTCTCATCCGTCATCACCTGAATCAACTGCTGCAGCACTGCATCTTTATCAATGGTAAAACAATGAAGCTCTGGATCATAAGAAGGTAGAAAATAGGGATTTCCTTCTCCCACAGCCGACAGAAAATCGCGAACATGTTGTATTCGCTCCGCACCTAACTGTATGCCAATACCAATCATGCTCTGCCCTTTGCTATTTGAGATTATTTCACAATTAAAGCCAAGAGAAAGCACCTGTCTATCTTCAAAATGCCGTTGTCTACCACTAGGCCTAGCAGTACGCTGATCAAACATATTGATAAATCCTTCTGCTAGCTGTTGGTTCGAAAGATTCGCCTGCTTCTCCTGCTGTCGATCAGCTATCGCCAGCAAGACAGCGGCAATATGCTGACAATTCTTTGAAAATGAGGCTAACGACGGACAGCTACAGCTTGTATGTACTTCATTTTTATCTGTTCTTTCGATGGATACCTGAAAGTCTTCGTTACCAGTAACTGTTGCCTCACAGTAATTGTCCGTATAGGTGTTTAAGGTCACTTTATTTGCTCGAAAAAAAGAGACTCCTTTTTTCAAGGAGGATGTTCCGCACATTTCTTCTATTTTTTTATGAGTTAGTTTGATATCCACTAGTATCGCCTGCTTCTCTCTAACGTCCATTTATTACTAAGTAAGATTGTATCATATGCAAAGGTTGTTACCTAACGTTCTAATAGTGATAACAGATGAGATATTAACTTACAGCATATTGGTAAAAAAAGGAGTCAGTTGTGAAAGCTACAGGTTGACGGATTGTTCAAGCCGATGACTAAAATTTGACTACATAAAAAAGAGGGTACTCAATATGAAGGAGAATATGGAGAACCAATATTGCATAAGCAAATTTTAGATATAAATTTAAAGGGATAATACTTTAGTGCCATATGTTTTCTGAGTAAAGAAAGTAATATACAATAATTTAAAAATCTATTAATAATAGGCGGATTTAAAATGAAAGTAGTTAGAAATCCTGAAAGCGTTCATAAACCGTTAGCACCATATAACCATCAAATAGAGACAACAGGAAATATGAGGTGGCTGACTTTATCCGTCAACTTGGTATGGACGTTAAGGAGAATGTACCAGAAGATTCCTCAGAACAGTTAAAATTGGCTTTTCAAAATATAAAACTTAATTTACAAGAGGCAAATATGGATGTAAAGGATCTCACTAAACTTGTGTTTTATATTGTTGGAGAAATGGATGCAGGCAAAAGAAGAGAGATGATTGGTGAATTCCTAGGGGAGTATTTACCTTGAACAACAATGGTGTTTGTAGTAGCTTTAGCCGCTCCTCCATTTAAAGTGGATGTTGATGCATGGGCATGTAAAGAAGAATGAAATAAAAGTATAATTAGGCCCAAAAAGGAAAACCTTTTTGGGGAATCGTCAGGATTGTGAATTTACAACAAGACACTTTTCCCATGTTTAACAACATTAAGAAAGTACTAATCCGTCTTAACTATCAAGCTATTATTTAATTTGCGACGTATTAATTATCATTTCATATATTCAATGTTTTCAGTAATATTATCAAGGACTTCGTCAGGTTGCTTTGAATAATAAACCCAATACTTGACTTCTTTTGAAAAATCCTCCGTAATTTCTATTGTGAACTTAGTCATTCTTGCTGATTTGCCAAAGATTTTAACATCTTTCACATCGGCGTCCTCTGGTTGAACGATAGTAACAATCGGTGCATCCCCTGCGCTAAGGGAACTTGTTTGAATAGCATCCCAGCTCTTTATCCAAACAAGCTTGTCTTTTTCATTTTTTAAAATCGCTGGACTTAATCCATTTGTAGGATTATACAAAAATACATAAATGTAGTCTTGTTTAAGATCATAATCCACGATATCTTCGGGATTATAGCTATTCGCTTTTATTACTTTTTGAATTTTCTCCTCGAAAGAGAGCGTTTCAGAAGCATTTTCATCTACACCCTCAGATACAACGCTTTCATTTTTGGTATGATCATTACTTTTTTCATTGGAGCAGCTAAAAAGGAATAGGAGTACAGTAACGGATAACAGTAGCTTCTGCAAACAAACCTCTCCTTTTCTTTTAAGCCTCGTTTACTTATTTAAAATTATTTTCATATTAAGTGAAACTTCAATCCATGGGAGTTTTGTTAGCTCCCACGGATTGTTCGTACCTCAAGGGTATGACCGACATTTACGCAGTTGATCCCACACTTATCAACATTAGTTTTATAGTTAATATGATCATACCATACAATAAGTATAACGTTCATGACAATTATCAAATTCTCTTATAGTGTCACCTCTATCTCACCTTCCATCCCCGCTTCTTTATGTCCGGGGATCGTGCAAATATAACGATATGTACCTGGTATAAGCGGGGTAAATGTAGTAACTTGATTCTCACCCGCATCACTATGCAGCTGAATCGAATAATTCGATTCCTGATGATGAGCAGAGGATGTACCCTGTGCTTTCAATCCGATAATTACTAAATGATGCTCCATCGTCCCACGGTTAGCTAAGACAAGATTTATTGTTTCTCCAACTGCTACCGTCGCTCGGTTTGGCAAAAACGTATATTCATCAGCCTCTATCTGTAGATGCTTTGCCTGAAGCTGGCTATGGCTATTGTTATAATCATTGGCTGAATAAGGCATAACCGGACCTAATTGCTGATACGCCATAAAAAATAGGGGAATTATCACAATAAGTGTTAAGGGATGGAGGAACCAGCCACTTGCTTTTGTAGTAGATTCTTGCTTCATTAAATAATAAAGAATGAGCACGGTACCTACAAACAATGCAACTATGATTCGAATCATTGCCTCCTGGTTTTCTGCAGCAATCATATCCCCTAGCATCGCTCCCATCATCCCTCCCATGATACCCGCTAAAGCCCCATCAATTACTGCCATCATGCTTATTGGCATACCAGCCAAATAACCAGTAGCCATTCCTACTAGTATTCCAATCACTGTCGAATCAAACAAATTCCCAGATAGAAAGGCTCCTATGATTACACCAATAGCTAATCCAGCACTCATTCCAAGGGCCATTGCCACCATCATCCCAGACATCACAGCAATCTTATTTCGATAATAGATTGTATTCCAGATAATAAAGGCAGAAAGTAAAGCAATAACTAGTATGGTTATAAACATTGAAATTGTCATTTTCCATTCTCCTCGCAAACTTGTCCTATTGCTTCATTATATGAATCGTTAAGCTATTCATTCACTATAAAGTTCAACTAATCGGACATTTACTGGCAGTCGATCCCCGCTTACCAATTTTGATTTCATTTTATTGCTTGAGGTGGGGGCTTACTGCCAGTTATATGCAGGATAATAAATCAATCGTAGTTGTCACAGAAAATTTTGATTTCATGCATCGTTTCTTCACACATTTTTTTTAGACTTTATAGAGTGAAGCTTCAATCAGTGGAAGTTTTATTGATCCCACACTTATCCATATTGATTTCACTTTATTACTTGAAGTGGGGTCTCACTAGCAGTTATATGCGGATAACTAGAAGGAGGAGATACTTTGAGAATCACTCACTTACTTATTGCTATTTTACTGATTAGTTTTTTGTCTGCGTGTTCGCAACAGGGATCAGAAACCAATGCGAATCAAGAAAAAGGGGATACGGCACACGTTAAAGAGGAGAATTTTACCGGAAAGAAAGTAAATGAATTCGATTTGACAGCTATGGAGACCACATGGAAATTAACTGCTGAAAATACAATAAATGCTTGGACCTATAATGACACTGTTCCAGGTGAACAACTACGTGTCAAAGAAGGGGAAGTCGTTAAAGTTAATCTAACGAACGAATTACAGGAGCCGGTTTCTATCCATTGGCATGGCATCCCTGTACCCAATACAGAGGATGGTATTCCAGGGATAACACAGGATGCTGTTTTACCAGGTGAATCTTACACATATGAGTTTGTTGCAAACGATCCCGGAACCTATTGGTACCATTCCCATCAAAATGGCGTAGACCAGCTTGATAAGGGATTGTATGGAACGATCATTGTAGAACCTACAGATCCTAAAGAAGAAGCTGACATAGATCGAGATTATACATTAGTACTCGATGAGTGGGAATCTGGAAATTATCAAGTAGAGAATACAGATAATACAGATCACGATAACATGGACATGAACAATAAGAGCGGAATGATGGATGGAAAAGGAATGGGACATGACATGTCTTCCTATGACATCTTTACTATTAACGGCAGATCCTATGAAAATAGTAAACCACTAAAGGTGAGAAAAGGGGATTTAGTAAAGCTTCGTTTCATAAATGCAGGGTACATGGTTCATCAAATACATATTCCAATAGACTACAAAATTACTCATGTAGATGGACAAAAGGTGAATAAACCGCAATCCGTAAACAAATCGTTGTTTGAAATTGCCCCCGGAGAGCGTATAGACGTTGAATTTACAGCTGATGGCAGTAGTAACTTTACCATTGACCGTCATGGAGAGGCAGAAGCATCACAGGCCATGAAAATAGATGTTGTATATGAGGACAGAAACGTTCAGGATAACAAGCATGAAACAACGACCAATACAGTGGATATTACCCAGCTTGGAAAACAAAGGGAATCCCAATTCTCCATTAATGATAACTTTGATGTAGAATATGAAATGGATTTAGCTACACAGATGAGCATGGATGCTGAGATGGGCATGGTTTGGACAATTAATGGGAAGACCTTCCCAGATGTATCTCCTTTAAAAGTAAATAAGGGGGATAAAGTGAAGGTTACCTTAACAAATAATAGTATGGATAAAGCTACGCACCCCATGCATCTTCATGGACACTTTTTTCAAGTTTTAAGTAAGAACGGAGAACCACTTAGCCATTCACCTATTATGAAGGATACGTTAAACGTAAAACCAGGAGAAACTTACGAGGTAGCATTTCTAGCAGATAATCCAGGAAATTGGTTGTTTCACTGTCACGACCTACACCACGCTTCCAATGGAATGGTAAGCATGGTCAACTATAATAACTTTAAAGCATTTTATCAAGACAACGGAAACGTAGATAATCAGCCGGAATAAATTAGCGGCTGAGACAAAACACAACTTCTTTCCTCAAAATACGAATAATCATGTTATCACGCCGCACCGTGAAACTATACGCTCTTTCCGCGAGCACGGCCTCAGCTAACTTGGTAAAGAAAAGCACGTTACCAAGTGGATCTTCGGACTCGTGCTGTCCCCGCCGGAGTCTCGCTTATTTCAGGTACTATATGAATGATTCTAATCAAAAAACGAGCGATAATTAATTTCAACTAATTATCGCTCATTTTTATTTGTTTCTCATTCGTTTGTCTCATGATTTAAAAAACGATTCTTTCAGAATGGAATACATATACAAATCATCAAACTTTCCACATGTAAATTCGTAATGTCGCAATAAGCCTTCCCTTATAAATCCCTGTTTTTCCACTAATCGTTGGGACGGACGATTTAGAGGTTCAATTAAAGCCTCAATTCGCTCCAGTTCAAAATGCTTATACCCATAGTCTAGGACAGCTTTTAGTGCTTCTTTAGCAATGCCCTTTCCCCAATACAGCTTACTTAACTCAAATCCTACCTCTGCACGATAATGCTTGGGATGCATGTTCAAAAAACCACAGCTTCCGATAACTGTATCCATATTTTTTAGAGTTATACCCCAGCGAATTCCCGTTCCTTCTTCTCGTATTAACTGATACCAGTTAATTTCCTCCAGAACTTCGGTTGGTGTTTTATATGGCTCCAAGCCCATATGTTTGACCACGTCTTGATCAGATAAGTAGTCAAACATAGCTAGTGCATCTTCATTTGTTACTTCCCTTAAAATAAGCCGTTCCGTTTCAATGATTGGAAATGTATTCATTGCTAATTCTCCTTTTGTAATGGGGGATATCCTTCTCCAGCTCCACCCTTTGCCTTGTATGAATGAATGCTATCTTAATTGTACCTTATGAACTCATTAAAAAGCTGCTAGAATCTTGACAATAGGGTTTTAGAACTCATCCCTTACAATGTAAAAAAAGAACCTTTAATCTTAACATAGATCAAAGGTTCTGCGTTTACGTTAAATGCTGTCCTGTTATCAGAATCCCAGTATACACAACCAATATGAATAAGTGGGGGGATAAACACCCCCCCTACCGATTGAAGTTTCACTTTATGTGAATGGATGTTCCAGCTTAACTATGCACCTTTTCTTTTTCACTAAGTCCAAGTGTCTGTGCTGTTGATGTATGAATCTCTTGAAGAAGCTCCGGATTTTCTGCTAGTGAGACACCATAAGAAGGAATCATCTCTTTTATTTTTGGCTCCCAGTCTTTTACATGTTGAGAGAAACATTTTTCGATTACCTCAAGCATGACGTGAACCGCAGTAGACGCACCTGGCGAAGCTCCTAGCAATGCAGCTATCGAGCCATCTGCAGAGCTGACAACCTCCGTACCAAATTGAAGTGTTCCTTTGCCATTCTCCGTATCCTTGATAACTTGCACCCGTTGCCCAGCTACTACTAGACCCCAGTCCTCACTCTTAGCATCCGGAATAAATGCCCGTAATTCTTCCATGCGCTTTTCTTTCGAAGATATCACTTGTTCAATCAAATATTTTGTCAAGGAAGCATTTTTCACACCAGCCGCTGACATTGTCACGAGATTATCTGTTTTAACCGAAGCTAACAGGTCTAGCATGGATCCCGTTTTCAAGAACTTCGGTGAAAAGCCTGCGAACGGTCCGAAAAGCAATGATTTTTCATGGTCGATAAATCTTGTATCAAGGTGTGGCATAGACATCGGTGGAGCTCCTACCTTAGCTTTACCATACACTTTTGCATGATGCTGTGCGATCACCTCTTGGTTATTACATACCATGAATAGTCCACTTACAGGGAAGCCACCAATATGCTTCGATTCAGGAATCCCGGTTTTTTGCAGTAAATGCAGACTGCCTCCACCACCGCCGATAAAAAGAAAGTCTGTCGTATGGTACTCAATTTTCCCATTATCGATGTCATGGACTTTTACTTCCCATGTACCGTCACTCAAACGTTGAATGTCCTCAACCGTATGTCTATAGTTCACCTCAACGTCTTGACTTTCTAAGTGATCGAACATTTTACGTGTTATTTCTCCAAAATTGACATCGGTTCCAGAATCAATCTTTGTTGCTGCAATTGGTTCATCCGCTATCCTATCTTTCATCATGAGTGGAATCCACTTCTTAAGCTGTTCCTGATCATCGGAAAACTCCATATCCTGAAACAACGGATGATCCGACATGGTTTTGTAGCGCTTTCTTAAAAATTCTACGTTCTTCTCCCCTTGCACAAAACTCATGTGAGGCAAAGGCATAATAAAATCCTTTGGATTACGTATCAGATTGCTGTTTACAAGGTAAGACCAAAATTGTTTTGAAACCTGGAATTGCTCGTTTACTTTAATTGCTTTCGTCATATCTATCGAGCCATCAGGTTGTTCATGCGTATAGTTCAGCTCGCACAATGCAGCATGCCCCGTACCTGCATTATTCCAAACGTTTGAACTCTCTTCTCCTGCTCTTTCCAGCTTTTCAAACACACGAATGTTCCAATCTGGTACCAATTCTTTTAACAATGATCCTAACGTTGCACTCATGATACCTGCACCAATTAACATAACATCTGTTTTCGTATAGTTTTTGCTCATTCCCATTCATTCTCCCTATTTTCAACAGAAAAGATGTAATCGCTCTTGTTGAATGATACATCAAACAAGACGTATCTCGTTACAAATCTTTCCTAGAAATATTTAACCCACTCTCTAGTTTACCACTATTAAAGAAATATTTAAATTTTATTTGGTAATTATAAGGAGGTAACAAGCGGACTAGAGTGCTAAAACGTTGAAGCTGCACTGACTAGATTCGAAATTCTATTTATTCTATATAACTGGCAGACATACCCCATAAACAGAACCCCTGATTGAAGTTTCACTTTATGATGTTGGTCTGTGTTTCACACCCTGTGATACCCTGCATCATTTTGCATTATTTACGCTTCTTCTATTTGCTTTTGCTTCGCTTCTCTTTTAAGTTTTATCGGCGCATAGATCAAACCTAATATTAATACAAGTCCCATATATCCAATGGTTGGATAGAAAAGAGAGACTAGATCGGTAAACCCGATAAAACTTACGATAAATCCAACGAGTAGGATGATCGTATAAAAGATTTTAAACTTGCTTGTCTCTACTTTCGTAAAGCGAGCAGCAAACGAATAAAACATACTTATCGCTGTATTAAATATCATAGCAAAGATCACAATTGCCATAATTGTACCTAGTATTGGCGAGATATCGTTGACAATCGCAAGCATTGGCATATCCACATCGCCAACCTCCTCGATTTTAGAGAAGATGGCTAGATGACTCAAAATAATAAGTAATCCAAGCACGAAGCCACCAACTAGTCCTCCTAAAGCTGCTGCCCTTCTATCTTTTTCAGCACCACCCATTACTAATGCCATCGATGCACCTACTGCTGTATTGAAGGATGCATAATTCACCCCTGCAATAAACCAATTTGGCAATGTTGTCGGCTGTTGCTTCGCTAAGTCATCCAAGGAACTGAACGACACATCCATCGTTAAAAAGCTATAGACTGAAATCATCACAATAAATAGAATTAAGAAAGGAGTAATCCCACCAATAACAGAAACAACCTTGTCCACATTCATCATCCCAAGTACCAAGACAAGTACTGTCATAAGGATCGTACCTAAAATTGCTGGCAGTCCAAATTGTTGAGCTAAGTTAGAACCCGCCCCAGCCAACATAACCACACCAACACCAAATAGAGTAAAAATAAGAATATAATCAATAACTGTCCCTATCACGCGACCAAAAATGGTCTTCCCACTTATTGTATAAATAACATCCTTATGTGAATTCGTTTTCATTTTACTACCGACCCAGACGAGTGCCATCCCAACATACGCAAATAAAGCGGTTGCAATAACTCCCCCAATAATCCCCATCAGGCCGAAGCTAGTAAAGTATTGTAGCACTTCCTGTCCAGAAGCGAAACCTGCACCAACAATCACCCCAATAAAAGCGCTTCCAATTAACAGGATTTTTTTCATTGTATTTCCTCCCATCGTGTTGCATGATTACTATAACATCTTCACTATGAAATCGATTTGTGTATATACTAAAATAATAGAATAAAATTTTGTTTATTTGTTCAAACCATACACGGAGGAATAAGGTCTATGTCCCAACAGAAAGATATACTGAATAGCTTAAAGGAAAAGATAACATCCCTCGATCAGCTTGCAGACCAGATTGCAGATATCTTCGGATGTCCAATTACAATAGAAGATTCCAATCATCATGTCGTATCCTACAGCAAACATAAAGACAATATCGACCAAGTCCGCATTTCCACGATTATCAACCGAAAGGTCCCAGATAAGGTAATAAATGCATTGTGGAAAAAGGGTGTGATGCCAAAATTAATTGACAGTGATAATCCTGTTCGTATTCCCAAAATTAACGAGATTGGTCTTGGCAATCGCGTTGCTATTTCCGTACGCAACCAAAATGAAATATTAGGATTTGTGTGGGCCCACACATCCGACAAAGCCTTTACAGACGAGGATTTAATATTATTCAAAGAAGCGGCTGCTTACGTGAAGAAATTCTTCATCAAAGATCTACAGCGCCATCGCAAGCTGGAAGAAGGATATCGAGACTTCTTTTGGCAGCTGTTACGTGGAGATTTGCAAGATACGGACGCTATTAAACAACGGGAAAAGAAATACAATATGCACTTGGATGGTAATAAAGCGATTGTCATTATTCGCTTTACAGATGAAATAACCGAACAAATGGAAAAGCATGCCTTTTACTTATCAGAATCGCAGGTCAAGCTACATGTGATTACAAGTCTCTTTGACAATAATGATTTTATTATGCTCGTACATCTAAAGGATGCATTCGATTACAAGCAAACGATGTATGCCTTTATGGACGACTTCATTACACTAATTAGCCAACAACTAGACTTAGCGGACATATTTGCAGCAGCAGGACTAGTTTATCAACCGGCGCAACAGATCCAAAACTCCTACCAACAGGCTAGAGAAGTATTAAAATTACAAGAAAAGCTACCAGATACCATCGCTCCTGTAAAACTCTACGAAGATTTAGGGGTGTACCAATTTATCGAGCAATTAGCAGTTGCACGGAAGATGAATCAATACAAGAACCCATTTATCGAAAAACTACGGGCTTATGACCAAATTCACGGGACTTCCCTTCTAGCGACATTAGAAATGTATTTTCACTGTGATAGCAATGTCTATAACACAGCCAAAAGGCTATTTATTCATCCCAATACAATGAATTATCGCTTAAAGCGAATTAAAGAGGTTAGTGGCATTGATTTAAAAGACCCAAACCAAAAAGCAAATTCCTATCTTGATCTAATTATAGAAAGCATACGAAAAGCATGATTTGTGCATTTACACAAATCATGTTTTTGCCTTTTATATTTTTTCATAATGAAACCGTTTTACATAAACGTTATGATACAAGAACAGATTGATTGAGAAGGAGTTGGATAATGATGATTATCGGTGTACCAAAAGAAATTAAAAACAACGAGAACCGTGTTGCTATGACACCCGCTGGGGTGATTCACTTAATAAATGCTGGTCATACCGTCTATATCGAAAAAGACGCAGGTATGGGAAGTAATTTTACAGATGCGGAATACCAAGAAGCTGGAGCAGAGATGATCGCTAACGCTGCAGATGTTTGGGAAAAAGCAGATATGATTATGAAGGTAAAAGAACCACTTGCATCAGAATACAAATACTTCCGCAAAGGACTTATTCTATTCACATACCTTCATTTGGCTGCAGAACCAGAACTAGCCAAAGCATTAGTGGAAACTGGCGTAACTGCCATCGCTTATGAAACCATTACAGCAAACGGCACATTGCCATTGTTGACACCAATGAGCGAAGTAGCTGGACGAATGGCTACACAAATTGGCGCACAATATCTTGAAAAATCGGAAGGCGGAAAAGGCATCCTCCTTGGTGGAATTCCCGGGGTAAAACGCGGAAAAGTAACCGTCATTGGTGGGGGCGTTGTTGGGACAAATGCTGCAAAAATTGCACTTGGCTTTGGTGCAGAAGTAACCATCATCGACTTAAACCCAGTACGTCTTCGTCAACTAGACGATATCTTTGGTTCAAGCATCCAAACATTAATGTCGAATCCGTACAATATCGCAGAAGCGGTGAAAGAATCGGATCTCGTTATCGGTTCTGTGCTCATTCCAGGAAGAAAGGCTCCCAAATTAGTAACAGATAAAATGGTTCAATCCATGCAGCCAGGTTCTGTGATTGTTGACGTTGCCATCGATCAGGGAGGTAACTTTGAAACAGTGGACCACCCGACCACGCATGATGATCCAATCTATGTAAAGCATGATGTTCTCCATTATGCGGTTGCCAACATCCCTGGTTCCGTACCACGTGCGTCCACGGTTGGTTTGACAAACGTAACCGTTCCATATGCTGTACAAATTGCATTGAAGGGCGCTGTGAAAGCGATTCAGGATAATCCAGCAATCCTTTCCGGTGTCAATGTGATGAATGGAAAAGTAACATACGAAGCAGTAGCAGCAGATCTTGGGTACGATTTCGTATCACCGGAAGATGTATTGAAAGACGCATAAGTAAATAGCAGCTATGTGCCCTTCTACCTTGGTATGAAGGGTGCTTTTATTCACATATAACTAACTGCCAGTAAATGTACGATTGGTTCTAGGGCCTTTAGGTCATATCCTTGTCGTACGAACTATCCGTGGGGGGATACCCCCCAACTGATTGAAGTTTTACTTTATATTATGTATGATCGAAAAGTGCGTTGCCTCATTGCAGAAATTCAACATCGGCAGTCACCTAAGGAGAGATGCAAAATGAAGCTTGGAAGTTACCGCGATACATGGGCAGAAGTTTCGTTAGATGCGATTAAGAATAATGTCAGCGCCTTTAGAAATCATATCGGCAAGCAAACCAAACTGATGGCTGTCGTCAAGGCAGATGGCTATGGGCACGGAGCCGTAGAAGTTGCAAATGAAGCTATTGCAGCCGGTGCTGACTATCTCGCTGTCGCCTTATTAGATGAGGCGATTCAGTTGCGGCGAGCAGGAATTGATTTCCCTATTCTCGTACTTGGATATACACACCCAGCTGGTGTGAGAACAGCGATCGAGCAGGATATTACCTTGACAATTTTCACGGAAGAAGCAGCTATAAAAGTGAAGCATGAAGCAGAGGTGCTGCAGAAGCCCGCACGTATTCACTTAAAGATCGAAAGTGGTATGAATCGAATTGGTGTGAACAGTAAAGAACAAGCCATTCAAGTAGTCGAAGCAGCTACATCCGACTATGTCATACTGGAGGGTGCCTTCACACACTTTGCCGATGCAGATAATACCGATCCAACTTATACAGAGAAGCAATTCCATCAATTTTGTTTAGTTATTTCATTTCTCAAGCAATACCGCCATATTCCAATTATTCACTGCTGTAATACCGCAGCAACCATCGCCTATCCAGCTATGCATCTAGACATGGTACGTGTCGGTATTGGGCTTTATGGTTTATATCCAAAGAAACATCTCAAGGAAAAGATTAACTTGACCCAGGCCATGAGCTTCAAAACCAAGCCTATCCATATCAAGACATTAGCTCGCAATGAATTGATAAGTTATGGACTAACCTTTCAGACTACAAGGGAAAGTAAGATAGCAACCATTCCCGTTGGCTATGCAGATGGCTTTTCGCGCTTACTATCCAATCGTGGCGATGTAACCGTCCACGGAAAACGCGTACCGATCGTCGGCAGAATCTGTATGGATCAATCAATGATTGATATTACCGAGGTTAATAAGAATGTCAGCTTAGAGGATGTGATTACCATTTTTGGTGAGCCTAGCGAAGGCTATGTCGCCATGGAGGAGGTTGCTGATTTAATGGGAACTATTCATTATGAAACAGCCTGTTTAATGGGGAAACGCGTCCCACGTGTTTATGTAAGAGGCGGGAAAGCCATGGAGTTTAGAGGAATGGTTGAAGAAGGAGTTATTACTGGTAGTTGAAAAAAAGCAAAAAGAATACAAATGTGACTTTCTCCGCTTTACGTAAAAGTTCCATTAAGAACGAAAAGCGGATTTTTATATTGTAGAACAAAAGCAGATGGTATAGATGTAACCTATTCCAATTGACTTCTATTATCGCTTCTGCTAGATTATAGATAATTCATATACGTAACGAAAAGGAATGTTACCTTTAGTGGGCATAACCTGACGAATAAGGAGCACCATTGCTGTGTCCCTTGCATTCGTCAGGTTTTTTTATTGCCGTTATGAAAATATGGAACGTAAAGGAGCAGAGATAATGGAAAATTATACATTTCCAGATGGGTTCTTATGGGGTGGCGCAATTGCAGCAAACCAAGCTGAAGGGGCTTATCAAACAGATAATAAGGGCTTAACCATTGTTGATTTATTGCCGACAGGAGATAGTCGTCGCGCAATCATGAAGGGGGATGTTCCTTCCTTACAACCATTGGCTGGCGAGTTCTATCCGGCTCATGAGGCGATTGATTTTTATCATAATTATAAAGAGGATATTGCTTTATTTGCAGAAATGGGCTTTAAAGCACTACGTGTGTCAATTGCTTGGGCACGGATCTTTCCAACTGGAGAAGATGCAACACCAAATGAAGCAGGATTAGCATTCTATGATTCGTTATTCGACGAGCTACGAAAGCATGATATAGAGCCAGTCGTAACGCTTGCACACTTTGATGTGCCTGTTCACTTAATTGATACGTATGGAAGCTGGCGCTCTCGTAAGCTTGTGAGCCTATTCGAACGCTATGCAAAAACAGTGTTTGAACGTTACCAAGACAAGGTGACATATTGGATGACCTTTAATGAAATAAACATGCTGCTTCACCTTCCATTTCTCGGTGCTGGACTGGTCTTCGCTGAAGGAGATAATCAAAAACAAATTCAATATCAAGCAGCCCATCATCAATTAGTGGCTAGTGCCTTAGCAGTAAAAGCATGTCATGAAATCATTCCAGATGCACAAATTGGCTGTATGCTAGCAGCAGGGATGTTCTATCCATACAGTTGTAATCCAGAAGATGTAAAGCTGGCGATGGATAAGGATCGTGAATCCTTCTTCTTTATCGATGTACAAGCACGTGGGGAATATCCAGGCTATGCAAACCGCTTCTTCAACGAAAATAACATTCACATTGCGATGGAGCCTGGAGATCTTGAAATCCTCAAGAATCATACAGTCGATTACATCGGATTTAGCTATTATTCCAGTAGAACGATCAGCTCTGACAAAGAAGTGATGAAAAAAGCGACAAGCGGGAACGTATTCGGTTCAGCAGTGAACCCTTATGTATCTAAATCAGAATGGGGCTGGACGATTGACCCAGTTGGATTTCGCATCACCGCAAATCAATTGTATGATCGCTATCAAAAACCGTTGTTCGTAGTAGAAAATGGCTTAGGTGCTATTGACCAAGTAACTGAGGCTGGAACGATTGAAGATGATTACCGTATTGCATATTTACGTAGACACATTGCCGAAATGGCTGAAGCGATCGAAGATGGCGTACCAATTATTGGTTATACAAGCTGGGGGCCTATCGATATTGTCAGTGCCTCTTCCGGAGAAATGAAAAAGCGATATGGCTATATTTATGTCGATCGCGACAATGAAGGAAATGGTACTGGTAAGCGAATCAAAAAGAAGAGCTTTGACTGGTATAAACGCGTTATTTCATCTAATGGTCAGCAACTTGATTAGCATTTTAACGAATAAGAACTTTGGTATGCTCTTTCTTTTATGAAAGCGTTGACGTATGAAAAGAAATAGGCTTATAATACTAGTAAGTTATGAATAACTATAGATATGATGATTAGGGTTGTAACTGGTCAGCAGGCAAAACCTAAGTCACCTTTTATAGACCTGTATTAGGTTTATTTCAAAGTGGCTTAGGTTCTTTTACTTTTCACGAACGTTGTATGTGAAGGAAGGATAGCGAATGAAGATTCATAAAGTACTAAATAACAATGTTGTCAGTGCATTTGATGAAGAGGGCATGGAATTGGTTGTCATGGGAAGAGGGCTAGCATTTCAAAAGAAAGCTGGTCAAGAAATCGAAGCGGATAAAATTGAAAAGGTGTTCACCTTAAAGGATCAGCAAACCTTTGATAACTTTAAGCTATTGCTACGAGAAATTCCGGCTGAGCTCATGTCTGAGGTTGAGCTGATCATTAAGGATGCTAAGGAAGCCTTGAATACAGAGCTCAATGAAAAAATTTATTTATCCCTTCCAGACCATATTCATTTTTCTATCGAGCGTTATCAGCAAGGGATTACCATACGAAATGATATTCTTTGGGAAATTAAGCAGTTGTATAAGGATGAATTTGCGGTTGGAAAAAGAGCAGTAGCACGCATTAATCAACGGTTTGATGTCGAGCTGCCCGAGGATGAGGCAGCGTTTATCGCCATTCATATTATTGAAGCAAATATGAATGAGGACACAGAAAATACGTTTAACACGACGAAGTTTATTCAACAGATTATCAATATCGTCAAATATCATTTTAATGTGGAGTTCAATGAAGATTCGTTGAACTACGGACGCTTTATTACACACCTCAAATATTTTGCCCAACGTGTATTTAATGGTTCTCATTATAAAAATGATGATGATTACTTATATATCATGATTAAGCAAAAGCATAAAGAAGCATCCAAATGCACCGAGAAGATTAAAAGCTATATTAAAAGGCAATATAATCACGAGCTGACAAATGAAGAAATGCTTTATTTAACGATTCATATCGAACGTGTCGTGAACCGTTAAAATCCAGATGGATAGCCCTGTCATCATGAAATATCTTAACAAATAAATCATAAAAGCGATTAGGATTGTTACTGATTAAGCAGGCAAAACCTAAGTCATGGAAGAGGAACACGAGTATGTTCTAGCTCTTCTATTGGCTTAGGTTTTTTTCATACTCTTTTCGCTCAAACGCCTAGAGGAGGTTTACTATGGATAACCAAGCATTAGCTAAAGAAATTATACATCATGTGGGCGGCGAGGATAATGTACAATCACTTGTTCATTGTGCTACGCGTCTACGCTTTACCTTACAGGATCCTTCGAAGCCTAATAAGGACAAATTAGAAAATACAGAGGGTATTATTACAGTGAAGGAGAGCGGTGGACAATTCCAAGTGGTTATAGGAAACACCGTGCCCGAAGTGTACCAAGCAATTGGTGCGATTTCTAATATTCTAGAAGATGATAAAAAAACGACAGATGCTTCCACTAATGAATCAAAGGGGAATATTGTCGGACGTGTCGTAGATGTCATTTCTAGTATTTTTGCACCATTGTTAGGCGTAATGGCTGGAGCAGGTATTTTGAAGGGGCTACTATTAATTGCTGATAACCTAAATTGGTTAGACCCAGCCGGAAGCACCTACACGATTTTATATGCAGCTTCAGATAGCTTATTTTATTTCCTACCACTACTATTAGCGGTAACCACCGCACGTAAATTTGGTGCGAATGTTTTTACCGCATTGACAGTAGCTGGCGCACTTGTCTATCCAACCATTGTAGAATTAGAAGCACAGGATGCTGCTATCGATTTCTTCGGCATTCCTGTCGTGATGATGCCTTATTCATCAACGGTTATACCGATTATTCTATCTGTAATTATGATGAGTTATGTAGAAAAGCTCTCGAATCGCTATATTCACCAAAGCGTGAAAAACTTTTTAACACCGTTAATCTCTTTAGTCGTACTGGTGCCAATTACCTTAATTGTCTTCGGACCAATCGGTGTATCGATTGGTAATGGGATTGCCGACGCACTACTTGCTGGATTTAATTTTAGCCCATTACTTGCAGGAGCAGCATTAGGGGCTGGCTGGCAGCTATTCGTTATCTTTGGGGTGCACTGGGGACTTGTTCCTGTCTTTATCAATAACATCGCTGTTTACGGACAGGATGGAATTAAACCAGCAGCTACCGCTTCGGTATTCGCTCAAACTGGAGCAGCCTTTGGGGTATTCTTAAAAACGAAAAACAAAAAATTAAAAGCACTTTCCGGTTCAGCCACGATTACCGCATTATTCGGGATTACCGAGCCTGCGGTTTACGGAGTAACCTTACGATTGAAGAAACCCTTTATCGCCGGCATTATCGGTGGGGCCGTTGGTGGGGCAATTATCGGATACGGTGGTACACAAGCATTTGCCTCCGGTGCACCAGGGTTATTAACCCTACCGATCTTCTTCGGGCCAGGTGGCGAAGGATTTTTCGCCTTAATTCTTGGAATTACCGCTTCCTTCATAATCTCTGCCGTGCTAACCTATATGCTAGGCTTTGATGATCCAGTGGAAGAAACTGTTGAGGAAGCAAACACAGCTATAAAAGACGATAATATAGAATCGGTAGATGAGCAAATTTTTAGCCCATTGGAAGGAGAGGCAATTGCATTGACCAATGTAGCTGATCCTACCTTCGCTTCAGAGGCAATGGGTCAAGGGATTGCGATTAAGCCTCAGACAGGTCGGGTTGTTTCTCCAGTTAATGGAACCATCTCCGTTGCCTTTAAAACCAAGCATGCGATTGGTATCGTTTCGGAGAATGGTGCTGAACTATTGATCCACGTTGGTATAGATACCGTACAGTTAGATGGGCAGTACTTCACTTCTCACATCCAACAGGGAGATGTAGTGAACATTGGTGATGTTTTAGTAGAATTTGATATAAATAAAATCAAGGAGGCCGGTTATGATGTAACCACTCCAATCATTGTCACCAACTCGAACCAATACAGTACAGTCGATGCTACAGCTGAAAATCAAGTAAAAGAAAAAGATTCGATCCTGACACTTGTTGCAAAGGACTAAACAAATAAAACCCTCTATTGTAATAAACTAACCTAGTAATATGAGACAAGAAAACGCACCTATACTGCCTTTGCCCTGAATGGAACAGGGGGAAGGCAGTTTAGTTTTGAAAAAGGCCGTATATAGTTGTATATCGTACAGTACAATTCTATTTTTTCTAGTACAATAGTATTTGTAAGACACACCCTTTGGAAGGATACAATGATGGTATTATCAAAGCAACTCCCTTTCCGGGACATGCTTACGTAGTATAATCAGGTTGAATCTCCAGTAACTGGAGAACGTAAAATAAGATATTGGAGGTGAGTCATGTGCATGCAAACAGCGGCATGGATTTTCAGAAGGTTTTAGATTCTAAAGCTGTGACGGATACGTTTTCCATTGGGCAAGTGGCGAAAATGATTGGAACTAAGGTCAGAACCGTCCGTTATTACGATGAAATTGGGTTAATAAAGCCTACGAGCCATACGGATGGTGGACATCGATTATATACGGCAGAAGATATATGGCGTTTAGAGTTAACGATTACCTTGCGCTATCTTGATTTTAGTATTGATGAAATAAGCCAGCTCATTTCTGGGGAATTGCCGGTTGAAAAGGCACTCGATTGGCAGATCGAATCGCTTTCGACACAGGCTAGCGCACTCACCAATATGATTGCGATTTTACGTCAGGCGAAGCAGCACCAAGGGGATTCACTGCGTTATGTTTACGACCTCGTTCATGAAAAAGAATTAACTATCGAGAAACGAAAACAGTTCATTTCTGAGAAGGTGGAAACCTTGAACATTTTTGCAGAGATTCCTTCAGAATGGAAGGAGCCAATGTTATATTTTTTCAATAAATATATTGTCAATCAAGCGAGGGTAACAGCAAAACAAACAGCCGCTTGGAATGAGCTTCAGGAGCTGATAAACGATCCCCAATTTATCAAGGAACTGAATAATATTGAGTTTTTCTTCTTACATACAGGTTATAAACCTCGTTACAGTGTAGCCACATGGATGAAAAAGCTTGAGAATATACAATATCGATTGAATCATGCGGTGGATAAAAAACATGCTGCCGACAGTCCTTATGTACAGGCCATTGTCGAGGATATGATTATGCTTTATGTCAATACAGAGCAAGCATTTAATAAGGAAGATTTTATCCGTTCTTTTGCAGAATATGTTCAGCAAACGAGGGCGCCACTGCTCGAACGCTGCAATACACTATGTTCCATTATAAGTCCTTCATTTCATTTGCTTGCAAAAGGTAATCTCGTACTTTATCAGAGCTTACAGCTAAAGCTAGAGCAACTGTCAGATCAATCATGCGAACAGCCTGAAGGCTAACGTCCCCTGGCTGTTCACCTGTACCATTTAGCCTTTTTCCAGCTCAAACGCCGGGTGTTCCCCCATATTTTGCTCCAATAGCTTAAATGGCTGCTGCTTTAAATAATGATCGAAGAAATCCTGCGTGTAATCGTTAATGAGCCGATGAGCCTTTCGGGCATCAACCCTCTCCAGTTTTTCATATATTGGTGAAAACAGATATAAATCAGAGAAGCCCATATGCTTCATGTCTTTTATTTTCATCCAGTAATTTCCACCTACAGCCACATGTTTATACCGCGGTAACGTTTCCTCTATAATTTGGACAGACACTGTATCTGCGGTGTTTTTCACCTCTATGGAGTCATCGGCACTCATCATCATAAAGGGCTTTTTCATCCCTTCTGCTGGAATCCGTTGTTTTCCATATAAAATGCCATCCATATTAATTGCAGCCTTTATTCTAGAATCCGACATTAGCATCTGTGCACTTGTCGCCCCTCCAAAAGAGTGGCCAAACATCCCTACATTGCTCATATCCATGCGACCCGTAAAACGACGATCCGGATCATTATTGGCTAGCTTCTCTACTTGATCCAGCACAAACTTGGCATCTGCTACCCAGCCTTCATTCGCTTTATCCAAGTAAGCGATTGATTCGGTATCTTGTGGCACAAAGTTTGCAACACGACCATCAGCAAAAACAGATGCTGTACTACTGTACGTATGATCTATGCCCACCACTATATATCCATGACTCACTAAATGCTCGATCTGAAAAGTATTCTGATTCTTATGCCCACTAAATCCATGCGAGAAAATAAGAACCGGATAAGATGGCTCCCGATTGGAAATCGCCGCGTTCTCAATGGCATGTGTTTTAACATAAGCGAACGTCGTAAACAACAGTTTCGGCATATTCAGAAGCTTACTATACCCCTCCACAAACACATCTGGGTTAGAAAAATAGAGCTCTGTTTCTCCTTCTGCTTGAGCATCTGCAGGATACCAGATCTGCACCATTAACTCTCGCTTGTCACCCGGATCTGGCGTGAAGGTTTCATCCCGCGCCTGATCCTTCCAGTCGTAGGTAACGGTGCCGATTTTGTACGGACCTGTCGGCTCCTCAAAGGTGAAGACCGGAAGTATAAGCGGCAGCGCAACGGCCACGGAAGAATAGATTACAGCTAACGTTATCAGTGCTATTCGTTTTACGCGGGATGCTTTTGTCACCACTCGCTCAGCAGACTGTTCGGATTTGAACAGCAATCTACCGGCTACAGCCACTAACGGAACTACTGTCATAACATAAGCCGGAATCATCTGCCAGCGCCAGCCTTCAATAACTCCATGTATCAGTATTAGAATGGTGGAAACACCGAAACCAATAAGCAACCAAGGCACAGGCTTTTTCTTGGCAACTAGAATCCAACCGATCAGCAAAAGGTTGAAGACAATAACGACTATCTCAAAAAATCTCATATGCATAGAACCTCCTCGTTTACGTTAGCTTCTAGCTTCAAATGCTAGCTGCTTGCTAATATAAACAATACATTATCCAGTAGGTGGAGATTCAAGGACTATTTTATTCATTCAATCACTGCAACTTAACGGAAAGGCGAAGTTGGTGAATGGCGAATTTCGTCTCTAGATATTCTGTACGAGGCTCTTTAAGCAAGTATTAACTTTATTTTTTAATGATTGCTTAAAAGAAGTACATGGTATAGGCGTTAATAATATAGGTGACCTCTGAGCGGGCAGTGGATACATTGCTTTCTTACTCATGATTAAGTTTAAAGTTAGAATATGTTCAGATTAATTTATGATTCATTATAACCATATCCTTTAATAGCCCTTTGCGTAAGTCACTCCAATTATATTAATCTTAAGTCTTCTTTTAGAATAATTACTTTCATTCTTGTTTTTGTCGCCTTTGAAAGCGAGTAACTTTTTCACGATTTCCGCATATTCTCATTGAACACCATTTTCGCCTTCCACGAGTATCGATAAACAATAAAACGCAACTTGGATTCGCACAACGATGTATAGAGGATAATTTATTGCTTGTATAAAGTTTAATAGCATCCAGTGCTACTAGCGAAATTAAAACATTAGATGGTTGTCCAATGGGGACAGGTATTAACTCATTATTTTCTACCTTATAAGTGAATGGTGCCTTTTCAATAACTGTTTCCAGATAATTAATCCACCCTTCAGAAAGATCTTCTCCATCGGCTAAACTTTCATATCCCTTACGCAAAAATGAGCGAATCTCTCTTAAGATTGGTAAGACCTGACTAGACCACTCTTGTACATTATCTGAAATTTGTTTAGTTAGAAGAATATTCTCCTCTAGTAAAGTATTCACCCAATTAATTACATCTTCTGATTTTGTCAACAAATCATATCGGGTTCCATTCCGAACCACTTCTGTATTTACCAAATCCAAAGATAGATAACCAGAAATTAGTGGGAAGTTACTTTCACTAACCATTATAATCCCTCATTTCTATAATTATTTTAATATTAACCTATTGTAGCACACTTGACAGGTTAATTATAATTGTATATTGTATTAACCATTAAAACTGAAATTTAATGGTTAATACATTTATAGGAGGAGATTTTTTGCAACATTCTTTTATGGGTAATCGAGTTATTCTGATTACATTTATCACACTTATGGGAGCATTTGGTCTAAACCTGACAGCAGGGCAATTTTTTGCTCCACTGAATAACACCTACGGATGGGACATAACAACACTTAGTTTAGCAGTGTCTCTCAATATGATAACTTGGGGGATTTTCCAACCGATTATGGGAAAATTGATTGATAGGTTTGGTCCTAAGTCAGTAATTGCTAGTAGTGCAGCGTTAATGGGAATTGCATTTTTGCTATCCGCAACAATCACTGAAGTATGGCAATTCTTTATTTATTATGGGGTTTTTACCGCAATTGGTTTTGCAGGCTGTGGTTCTATGGCCAACTCAGTATTAGTATCGAGATGGTTTGTGAAGAAACGGGCTAAAATGCTTTCAAGAAGTTCAATGGGAATGAACATTGGTCAACTTTTGCTATTACCTTTAACTGGTTATCTAATTGCTAACACTGGTTTCCGCTCTGCATTTGTGGTACTTGGAATGATTATTCTGGTTGTTGTCGTGCCTTTAGTTTTATTTGCAGTTAAAAATAATCCAGAAGATGTTGGTCAATTGCCAGATGGAGATTCTACGGCAATATTTTCACCACCTCAGAGTGCAAAATTGTCAGAGGCATTAAGAAGTGGTCAGTTTTGGATTGCAAGCCTAGGATTTGCTTCTTGTGGTTTTACACTATACTTAGTAACCATGCATCTTCCAAATTTCGCAGTTGATCTAGGGGGGGATACCTCACTTGGGGGGCAATTACTTGGTATTGCTGCTTTTGCGAGTGCAGTTTCAATGTTTGTAACAGGACAATTAACTCGTAATTTTGGAAAGAAAAATTTGTTGATTATGCTTTATATTATTCGCCTGATAGCATTTATTTGGCTAGCAATATCACCGGGGATATGGCAGTTATATGTATTTTCAATTGTTTATGGAGTTTCATCAATGCCAATCATTCCACTAGTTACGGGGATTATTGGTGATCGATTTGGTAAAAATGCAATGGGAAGTATTCTAGGGTTTAGTTGGCTTCTTCACCAAATATTTGCTGCATTAGGTGTATTCCTTGGTGGGTACCTTCGAACAATAAGTGGAGATTACTCTTATGCATTTGGAATGGGTGGCTTAATATTAGCAATCGGTGCAGTAATTACATTTTTTATGCATCCAGAATAATCATATTATAGTTAAGCTCTTATAAACTATGAAATATAGCAAATTGACAAGATTAAAGATAATATAGTAGCATGTTACTATATTGATGTAGTAATTAATTATAATGTAAAATGCAATTTAATACGAGGTGTATAAATTGAATGATTTCCAAAGTCTATCTGAAACGGAAATGAAAATAATGAAAGAAATTTGGAAAATAAATCGTCCCTTTAAATCGAATGAATTATTGGAAGTTTTTCTAGTAAAAGAAGGTAAAAAATGGAAAGGGCAAACAATCGCAACCTTTCTTTCTAGGTTAGAAGATAAAGGGATGCTTGCTGTAAAGAGAGAAGGACGGTCAAATGTTTATAGCCCAAGATTATCGTTTGAAATGTACGAAAAAAAGAAAGCACAGGGTTTTTTAAATACGATGTATAAAGGATCTGTGAAAAATTTTTTAGCGACACTTTATGATGACGATATTAATTCTGAAGAATTGGATGAAATCAAAAAATGGTTTGATGATAAGTAGGTTTGATAATGGTGGAATATCTAACTATAATTATTGGTCTATCTATAGCAGGAAGCAGTGTATTGTTATTTTCACTATTTATAACATATCTTTCTAAAAGGACTCTTTCATCAAAGTGGTATTATCGGAATAGAAAATTATCTTTATTCTTTTTTCTTGTTCCAGTCTTTCTAGTGTCAGATTTATTATCGGTAATTAACAGCGAAGATGTGACTACTCAATATATAGAACAATCTATTATTTTTCAACCTGTCTTATCTTTAACAACGGCTTTTTTTCAAGTCGTTGTTGTAGTTTGGGTTATTGGCGTAACGATTAGTAGTTTAAGATTTATATATATATTTATGCGATTCACGAAAAAACTTAAAGCGAGTTGCTTTTCTGTTCCAAAAGAAAATATTGTATACGATGTTCTACGCAAACAGATGGAGAATATGAATCTAAACTCTCCTGTCGAAATCGTATTTTGTCGTTTAAATATCAGTCCCATAATTATTGGTGTTTTTAAGCCTACTATTGTATTACCGATGCATGATATTCTACCAGATGAGTTAGAAATGATAATTAAGCATGAATTAATACATTATAAGCGAAAAGATTTATGGGTAAAGAGAGCTGCGTTGCTCGCAACCATACTCCATTGGTATAACCCATTTGTTTATATATTACAAAAAGAAATCAATAAATGGAGTGAACTTTCCTGCGATGAAGATGTCGTGATAAAAATGTCTCACAGAGAGAGAAAAAAATATGGTGAAACCATTTTAAATATGATCTACCGTTCCAATCAAGAGACAAACCCATATCTTTTGGGTACTTTTTTTGCGACAGGTCAAGTCAATTTAAGAAAAAGATTATTGAGAATATTAGAAGCAAAAAAGGTTAGTAAATCTATTGTATTCCTATCCTTCATAATATTTATAGCTATCGGAAGCGGTAGTGTTGTAAGTGCTAACTTAATTCACAAAAATATAAATAGAGTATCAGAAGTGGTGCTTTTTAAAGCTGGTATTGACAAGTCAACAGAAGAACAAGAAGAAGGGAGTAATTATGAAATAAATTCAGTCAAGAAATCTGATGAATCTAAATTCTCGAGAGAAGATTGGGAAGAAATTCTTAAACAAGTTGAAAATGGTGAAATAGTTTTAGAAGACGAATGAATAGAATAAAGTAAAACATCATTAATTATAATAAATCACTTATACGAGAAATCATATTCTTTAATACTCAAAGAAAGCGGCTTATACATGCATTGCATAAGTCGCCTTCTTTTTAGTATTATCTATCTACCAGCAACATTTGCTCACAAAGGGTTGAAGTTTTATCTTTTCTTTTTTTTTCTTTTTTTAGTTAACAAATAACGAAATAGGAAAAAAACTATTAAAGCCCCTACCCCTACAAATATTATTTGAGAAAAGAACGTATTGAGTTCAAAGCCACCCATAAAAATAACTCCTTTTATTTTGAAGATTTAGAGCTAGAAGTCCATTTCACTTTTGAATTAGTGGCACTTGTGATTTTTAAAGTAGTTGTTAAATCAAAAGACTCGCTAAACCCGATTGGTTGACCTCCAATAACTATCCCATTTACTCTAGTAAATGAACCACGACTTTTTACTGTTTTCTTATTATTAGTGACTTTTTTCAATGAGTCAACTACTATGGTTGTTGGTGCATTTGCTTTTGTGCCAGCTTTAGTAACGTCAGTTATCTTAATAGAACTTTTGTTGACTGTGTAACTAGTATTTATTTTAGCTCTGGCCGCTAAATAAAATCCCCAAAAGTCAACTTTATAACTTGTTTTCCATTTTGAACCTGGTTTTCCACTATGACTAGCAAATGTTGAAACAGAATCTGAGTTATCTTCACTAACAGTAGCAGTTTCGGCAACTACAAGGGTGCACCGACTGGCCTCAAAAGTGTAGCAGGGGGATTCTTCACGACAAAAAGACTTCGTTTTTTTCTCCGTCATAAACCATTCTCTTTATTTAGGCTAAATCCTTGGCCACTTATCCTTACTTTATACTATATAATGAGTTTATTCCCCTAAATATTTCTTATTCCCTAATTTCTACCCAAAAATAGAACTTAGGAGGGGTTTTATGCAAGATACATTAGTTCTTATCATAATTATAATGATACCTAATCAAAAAGAGTAACTTTTAAGTTACTCTTTTTGGTCAATCATACTACTATTATCTCTTTTAATCAGTCTTCTAAACAAATAAATTAATCCAGCCAAAACTGAAAATGTAATAATAGATCCAATAATCCCAAAACTACTTAACATGATTATCCTCCCACTATTTTATTTTGGAGTAACTGTAAAAGTACCGCCAGAATGCTTAACAGTAGCAGTAGCCCATGTTGAAGCATATGCAACAACTGCAGTGTATCTCTTAGTTCCAGTCAATGTACTATTTTTTCCAGAAGTAGATAAAGTTCCAGAATATACTTTACCAACTCCTCCACTTCCTATTAAACCATAAGCAGTATGATGAACTGTTGTTTTTACAGACTTTACTTTACTAGCACCTTTTGTTGTACTAGTTTTTAGGTTAGAAGCTCCAAAGCTTTGATTAATAACATTTTGAATGTCATCTTTAATTGTACCACTTACTTTAACGGTTACGCCATTTTGACTCTTAGATCCAGAAATTTTCTTTGATTTAAACGGAGTTATTTCCCAAGAATCAACTGGTTTTGCATACATTTCAATAAAAGCTTGGTCTTTTAGTGAAAATTCCTCCCCAATATCATATTCTTGATCAATTTTTATAAAGTTTTCATATATTTCTTCTTGAGTTAAATTAGACATTTCCTTTTTATATTTTTCTTTCTCTGAGGACTCAATCAATCCCATCAATTCTTTATAATCTTTCTCCATTGTATTTTTCGATGTTAAATCAGATGCGAATACGCTTAAAGGCGATACTAGGCTTAATAATAAACCAATAATTAAAAATGAATTGAGTAATTTTTTCAAAATTAAAACCCCCCTGTACATAAATATAAATAAAATTACGGGAATCTTTAAACCTATGATTTTCTTTTTCCAAATCAGCATTCGTTTAAAGTTTCCTTATTAACTATCCTCCTTTTACTAGTTATCAACATTCATTTTGTAATTAAAAAGACGTGCAATTACAAAAATAAATTATGAACTACAATTATGTAGTACAATTATCACTATACCATTGTAGTGATTCATTGTAAATATTAACTATCCGAAAAGAATGAATTTAGCGTAGGTTAAAACGAATATATTTTTAAAAGATGCTAATAAATCGTTAATAAATTAATTCTAAATTTAAAGACTGTCTAGATTATTTATTAAAACTACACAATACTTTTTTAAAGCATATTTAAATTAAGCTAAATGAATATATTTTTACTACATGCATGTAGTAAAAAGTAAATATAGCTATTATAATAGAATAATCACAGTTAATTATTCATAGGTTATATCTTTAAATTACTAGTGATAGGTAAAACGTAATGCTTAAAAGGAGCTGTAACAATGGTTAAGAAGTATTTTGTAATGGTGTTTAGTCTGTTTTTTATGTTTTTATTTCATGTGGGTACTGCAAGTGCAGAGGAAAGTTCAATTTCGGATATGGATTCAGAAGATTTTGTTGCTGAACTTGTGTATGAAGGGGATCAATCTACTGAAGAAGAATCTATTGACAAAATATCACCATTTTTAAATTTTACTGTTAGACATTCTTCTCTTGGTATAAATAAACATGTTAAATCTAAAAACAAGTATAAAATGTCAAAAAATCAAAAAGTAAAGGTTGGTGTAATTACATGGAAGCCCTCATCACAAAAAATACAATTAGGATTTATTAATGCTAGTAATGGTAAACAATATTGGACAAAAAGTTATGGTGGTGGGAGGAAAACAAGTGGTAGTTTTATACTAAGTGGACCTAGTGGTACATATTATATTGCCATCCGTACTCCATCTACAAATACTAGAAGTATTAATGTAAAAGGAAGTTTTGACTTTTAATACTTAATATGAATTTGCTCCAGAATATAATAGTTGATGAATTAAATTTATCCGGTGACTTTTTAATTTTACTCTATTAATTATATCAGTAGTTTTAACAATAATTTCTTTGTTTTTATCATTGAGTTAATTTCATAATATAGAGCCCTTGGGGCTCAAGACTTTAAAGACATAAAAATTAGAGCACCTCCCCAAATCC
>NZ_CANMAB010000014.1:0-56848 GCF_947495635.1 uncultured Virgibacillus sp.
CCTGAAGATCCACTTTTTTGAGCGGGTTTTGCTAAAAAAGTTAGCTGAAGGACAAACCCCACGGAAAGGGAAGTGGGTAGCCGGAGTTGTGGTCAAGCAGTAGCTATTCCATAATAGCTACTAGAGGAAGCGTAAAATCTGAGCATGTAGTGATAAGGACTGAGCGAATTTTGCTCAGTTTTTTTTATAATGAACATACGTGTCATTATCTATTTGGATAGAAACTCCTCGATAACCTTCTTCCAGTAGTTTTTTCTGTGTTTCATAATCCATCATTCGAACGATTTTTTTCTTTATAGTAGTATTAAATTCTCTTGTGAAATCACGGAGTAGTATGTAACGAAGTTTTCCGTTATATTTCTTTTTGAGTGCGATTATTTCCATTCCTAAGGCAATCTTATCTTTAATACTTGGAATATTGAATGGTGCAACTGTGGTTGCTACATATTGAAAACGCTCTTTGTCTACTTCTGTAAATAGTAATTCCCCCATATACGTTTGTAGTCGATTCCCACGAAAGTCAGGATGTACATTAGATATTTCTGAATAGATCATTTTTAACCGTTCTTCTTTCGAAAGTCCAGCATCTATGCCTAAATGTTCATGTTCGTCAATATTTGGAATGAGCATTGCTCGAAAAGCAATCATTTTGTTCGTAATGAAGATACCAATCATTGAGCCATTTCCAGTTAAAATATGGCGATATTCTTCATAGCTCAGCGACTGTAAAGCCGTTGGTACTTCCATTGCTTGCTCAACTATTTGTTGGAGCTCTAAAATTTGTGGTATATCATCAACTGTTAAGAATCTAACATAAAAGGATTGCTTAGACTTTGGAAGCTTTCCTTCAGCAATAATCTTATGATTCATATGGACACCTTCTTTGTATGCTGTCAATGTAAGTAGTGTGGATTCATCAAATCAATTCCTAGGCCGATGTGTTTGGTTCAATTGAATAAATGGAAACATTATATTGTAAATTGCCAACGTCTTTTGAAAACTTTAATGGACCTGTTAATTCTACGCTTGTAATTGTCTTTTTCTAAAAAGCTATATAAAAGCCGGCAGCAGACCCGATGGAATATTCTACCATATAACCAATCTGACAGTCTATCCGAGCCGTCTCTGCCATCGCGGCTAACTTTATAGCAGGTACATGTCATATCACCACATTTCATCAGTTTAATATTCACTTTATCTGGTGAGCGCTTGGCTATTACTTCACGCATTTTTTTAAAACCATGTAATCCTTCATCAATCCTTATTGGAGTAGTAGTTTTCAATTTTATTTCTGCTAGAGAATCCATATCATCAGCTATAACTGGCTGCTCAAGCTAGTTTAAAGAAACATGTTGTAATTTATCTAAAGCTTGTAAGGTAGCTGCAGAAGAATGCCAGCCTTGGTTGACATCAGCATGAATAGCAGTTTTTTGCCGACATGTTTATGGACAGCTTGATACGTTCCAAGCCTATATTTTACTTGGCAATACTTCTATAGCAGTTATTTTCATAATTATCTCTACCTATATATAATGTTTACTTTTCTTTTCTCTAGTTTCTTCATTTTCTAAGGTATTGATATCATTAGCTTGATTTCTATCCATTTTTGCAATCGTAAATCCGGTAAAGGCATAGAGTAGTCCGATTAATGGAACTGTAAAATTCAAAATAGTGTATGGTGCATAGGCAAAAGCATGTACACCTAATGTGCCATATATAAACACACCACACGTATTCCACGGTATAAAGACAGATGTTAACGTACCGCCATCCTCTAATGATCGGGATAGATTTTTCGAATGTAGTCCACTATCATAATATACTTTGGCAAACATTCGCGAGGGTACAACGATGGAGATATATTGTTCTGAACAAGTAGCATTAGTCAAAAAGCAAGCACCGATCGTTGATGCAATAAGAGAACCAGTCGATTTTACAATTTTCAAAAGCTGATCCATCATGGCTTGCAGCATACCAGAGTATTCCAGTATACCACCAAACGTCATGGCAACAATTGTCATGGATACAGTATACATCATTGACATTAATCCACCGCGATTAAATAGTTCAGAAACCATCTCATTTGACGTGTTAATGGAATAGCCATTTTGTAACACATTTAGTGCGCTGGCTATGGTATCTCCTTGAATGATAATTTCAGATAGGAATCCCATAATAATTCCTACAGCGATTGAAGGAATCGCTGGTACCTTTAATGCTACCAAAATAATCACAAGTAATGGAATCAACAAAAGATATGGTGAGATAACAAAATTCGCTTGCATATCTGCAATGGTTTGTTGAATATTAGCATTCTCAATGGTATTCCTGCCGAAATCTTTTCCCAAGTAAGCGAAAACAAACAGAGAAATCAGTAGTCCAGGGAAAGTTGTATAAAACATATGCTTAATGTGCACAAATAAATCTGTGTTTGTTAAACCAGATGCAAGGTTTGTTGTATCAGATAGTGGCGACATTTTATCGCCAAAATAGGATCCAGAGATAACCGCACCTGCTACCATCGGTACGGGAATTCCCATACTCATACCGATACCCATGCCGGCAACACCGATTGTTCCCATTGTTGCCCATGAGCTTCCAACTGTCAATGCAACAATACCACATATGATTGTAATCGTTACCAAAAATATGGATGGTGAAATAATTTTTAAGCCAAAATAAATCATTGTAGCTACCACGCCACCACCAATCCAAGCACCAATAGTCAGTCCGACAAGCATGATGATAAGTACTGCCGGGAGAGCGAGTTTAATTCCTTGAAACATCATTTCTTCGATTTCTTTCCAATTATAACCTTGTTTCCAAGCTATCAAAGCAGCAACCCCTGTACCGATAATGAGTGGTATGTGAGGTTCACCTTCAAAAACAACAATGGTTAAAAGCATTGCAATAATCATAACTATTAATGGAACGAGTGACCACCAAATATTGATTTTTCGTTTTTTTATATCGATGCTCATATTGTATCCCCCATCTAGTAAAGTCGTAACAATAATAACATTTTTTAAAAGAATAAAAATTATTTTAATTAGAAATTATAAAATTGTCAATCTATTTTTGTTAATAATATAGTGGGTGTATACAAAGTGTGTTCGTATAAAAACAATTCTTCTCCGTGAGGACGGTAGGCTTAAGCTTACTTACAAATGAATATGTTATGTCTACTTATTTTGAGAAACATAGTTTTTTGTATCCTAATTTGTCAATGATAGCTTTATCTACATCCTTATTTTTACTAATCCAATTAGGGGATATGCTGTATGCTATTTTTAATAAAAGAAGCTGGGACAAAACACAACTTTTTACTCAAAATACGAATAATCATGTTATAAATAGAAGTATCATCGCCGCCCCGTGAAAATATACCCGCTTTCCGCGTGCACGGATTAATGTCAACTAATCAACGTTCAGTTTTAATTGTTTCTTCATTCTTTTGTCTCAGCCTCAATTAATGTATGTATCTTTCTACTCTGCGTTTGAAAATATCCCGGCTATTTTGTTTATACTGTAAGCGAAGTCGTTCAGAAATTTTCCTAATAATTACACCCAGCCTCTAAAAGAGAAGCCTCTGCCATTTTTCGAATACCAACGATATAAGTTGCTAACCGCATGTTGACTTGGTGCTGATTAGTAGTTACATAAACTTTTTTGAAAGACAGTTTGCATTCTTCAGATCAGTAATACCCGGATGTATCTAAAATTCACAAATTATGGCATGGATGATGGATGAATATAGCAGAATTAAAGAGTTCGAAAGCTAGACAATGGTAACGTCGGAATGTTTGAAAGGTTATACTGTCTGATCTCAGAGACGTATTTGTCTCTTTTAGGGTCAGACAGTACTTGTTTTATTTCTGACTAATCAATGTTTCTCCTTAAAATTCTTCATAGGTTGCAGGGTCTTGGTCTTTATTTCTACCATCCGGTCGAGTTAGGGTTGCGATTGCCTCCATTTCCGACTCTTCTAAAGAAAAATCAAAAATGGATATATTCTCAAGCTGTCGCTCGTATGCAGCAGACTTCGGAATTGCAATAGAACCAAGCTGATAATGCCAGCGTAAGATAATCTGCGAATTAGATTTTTGATGGTTTTTCGCTATGTCATTAATTATTTCATTTTGTAATACCTCATTTGCTCGCGCCAATGGACTCCATGATTGTGTACGAATGTTATGCTTTTCATGCCATTTTCTCTGTTCTTCCTGATTGAAAAATGGATGTAGTTCAATTTGGTTGAGGCTTGGCAGCACACCAGTTTCTTCTTCTAAACGTTCCAAATGCTCAGGTAGAAAATTACATACCCCAATTGAACGAATGAGTCCCCATTTCTTGGCATCTATTAATGCTTGCCATGCTTCGATATACGTATTCTGCTTTGGATTTGGCCAATGTATAAGATATAAATCGTAATAAGATAAATTCGCTCGATATAGGGATTCTTGAATAGTAGTTATAGCCTTGTCATAGGCTTGGTAACGACCTGGTAATTTCGATGTAATTATTAAATCCTCTCTATGGACAGAACTTCGACGCACTGCTTCTCCGACTGTTCCTTCATTCTCATAATTATACGCCGTATCGATTAATCGATAACCTGCATGTATCGCATTGCTAATTGCTGTTACACCTTGATTCCCATTTAGTTTATATGTACCAAAACCGACAAAAGGTACAGCCATCCCATCATTTAAAGTGACTTCTGGTATAGATAGGTTCATTTCGATTCACCCCTTCTTATTCTTATCTCAAGGTTACACATTTATAGGTAGAAAACCAACTATTTGAACTAATCTTTCATAAAACGTAATCGTTACTATTTACAAAACCAACGATTATAAGTATAATATTTAATCGTAATCATTACGATTTAATGCGCGACTTCTTATATTGAAGCATGAAATTTAGAAAGGAGGGATATGGTGGCTAAAAAAGCAAAAGTAGTCAAAGAGAAAAAACGTCAGGCAATGGTAAAAAAGTATGCTGAGATTCGTAGAGAATTAAAAGCAAAAGGTGATTATGAAGCATTACGAAAGCTACCGAGAGATTCTTCACCAACAAGATTAACAAATCGATGTCAAGTAACCGGTAGACCAAAGGGGTACCTAAGGAAATTTGGTATGTCACGAATCGCATTTAGAGATTATGCCCATAAGGGGCAACTACCAGGAGTCAAGAAATCAAGCTGGTAGGATGGAAAAATTAATAATAACTATATCCTACATTGATTGGTTACCTCTTGCATATAAATCGTAATGATTACGTTTTTTATGAAGGAGGAGAAGCGACTTGAAAAAATATTATAAGTTTAGTATCTATATTGCTTTTATTATTTTATTTTTGACTGGCTGCAATGTAGCGAAGGAACTATCTGTGTCGGAAGCTGGTGAAAATCATAAGGTGTTACAAATTTATACAACGTTATATCCTTTGACCTATTTTACAGAGCAAATAGGTGGAGAGCATGTGGAAGTGGAATCGATTCTACCTTTAGGTGCAGATGCTCATACATATGAGCCTACATCCAAGACAATGGTTGAGATTGCTAAGGCGGATGGATTTATATACAACGGAGCCCAAATGGAAGCTTATGCGGAAAGTATCAAGGAAGCATTAAAAGACGAAGGTGTTACTGTACTAGAAGCATCTAAAGGAATACCTTTATTAGAGCATAAGCATCATCACAGTCATGTCGAAGAAAATGACCATGACCATGGACATCATCATAATGAGATGGAAGAGGAAGAAGAAACGCACCATCACGATCATGGACAGGAAGACCATGAAACAGAAGAGCATACACATGAACATCAAGAGTCCCATAATCATGACGAGGAACCTGAGGAACATCACCATAATCATGGTGACAAAGACCCGCATGTCTGGTTAGATCCAAATCGAGCTATCACGATTGCTGAAAATATTAAAGATTTATTAGTAGAATTACAGCCTGAAGCAGAAGCGGAATTTGAAAATAATTTTACGGATTTGAAATCCAAATTAGAAGAACTAAACAAAAGCTATCATGAAAAAATTCAAGCACAAAGTAGAAATGAAATCTTAGTTACCCATGCAGCATATGGATATTGGGAAGAGGCTTATGGGATTAAGCAAATTGCTATTTCTGGATTATCTCCATCCAATGAACCATCTCAACAGCAGCTAGTGGATGTTATAAATATTGTCGATGACCATGAGATTAACTATTTATTGTTTGAACAGAATGTAGAGCCAAAAGTAGCGAAAGTTATTCAAAATGAAACAAATGTAAAGTCGCTTGACCTGCATAATTTATCTGTTCTTACTGAAGAAGATATACAAAATGAGCAGGATTATTTTTCACTTATGTATCAAAACCTAGATGTCCTAATAACAGCATTAAAAGAATAGACTTTATGCCTTTTCAATAGATAAGTAAATATTGCGATTATTACAGGCGGGTCTATTCTATGGACCTAAGGCACTACTCTATCTCCGGAGATATACGAGACTTCTTGAAAAAGAAGAGCGCTTTTTCTGTATCGCTGCCGAAGCTTTCCTTAATCCTAAAGAGGAAAGATACCGGTGAGACCTTACAGTGTGCCAGCACGAGGAGGCTCTCTAGCCACCTAAGGAAAACGAAGTATATTTCCGGAGAAACTTTATCCCACATCTAACTGGCAGTAAGATCCCATTTCAATAAAGTGGAACCAATATGAATAAGAGGGGATTGACTGCCAGTAAATGTCCGATTGGTTCTAGGGCCTTTAGGTCATACCCTTGTGGTACGAACAATCAGTGGGAGAATATACAATATCTCCACTGATTGAAGTTTCACTTTATCATATTAGTTATGCGTACTATTCTTTAATTAAAATACGCTTGTCTTCAAGCTTCCGTTAATAGTGGTTATTTCATTCTATGTTCCTCTTTTTTTAATTTATGCAATGTATGTTTAGTTCCCCATTCATGCATGGCTTCCAAAATTGGTTCTAAGGTTTTTCCGTACTCCGTAATGGAATATTCCATCTTAGGGGGAACCTGTGGGTAAACCACCCGCTGAATAATATCTTCTTCTTCCAATTCCCTCAATTGCTTCGTTAACATCTTTTGGGTAATCTCGGGCATCCTTTTTCTTAGCTCATTAAAGCGTTTCGTTCCTTCTTGTAATAAATATAAAAGGATTATTGGTTTCCATTTACCAACAAGTATACCTAAAGCATCTTCTACACGACATTCTTCTGGTATTTTATCCATTCTATTCCTCCTAAGTATCATTTTGTATACTAGGTCACCTTAAAGTGCGTACTTATATTTGTGATGGTTATAAACTACAATAACACTATAAGAGGTAATTGGAAAGGTGGATGAACAATGGAAACTTATCGCATTGATCGACGTAAAGGAATGGAGTTTGGCATCTATACACTAGGGGACCACCTGCCAAATCCTAAAACAGCAGAACGTATCTCTGCACAAGAACGTATACATGAAATAATTGAATTTGCTAAGTTAGCTGAACAAGCAGGTATCGATTTCTTTAGTGTTGGGGAGAGCCATCAGGAGTATTTTGCAACGCAGGCACACGCCGTAGTATTAGCAGCAATTGCCCAAGCAACAGAAAAGATAAAGCTTGCAAGTTCTTCGACGATTATAAGCACATCTGATCCAGTACGAGTATATGAGAATTTTGCAACCATTGATCTCATTTCAAAGGGAAGAGCTGAGATTGTAGCTGGGCGTGCATCAAGGATTGGATTATTTGATTTATTGGGCTATGATGTACACGATTATGAAGCATTGTTTGAGGAAAAGTTCGAATTGTTATTAAAAATCAATCGAGAGAAGATAGTTAATTGGCAAGGTGAATTTCGTGCGCCGTTAAATAGCGCTGAAGTTCTCCCACGTCCGAAAAATGATTCTATGCCAATTTGGCGAGCTGTTGGTGGTTCTTCGGCTAGCGCCATCAAGGCTGGTTACGCTGGAGTTCCAATGTTTCTTGCTCATTTAGGTGGTCCAGCTACAAGCTTTAAACGTTCGATTGATGCATATCGTGAAGCTGCTAATAAAAGTGGGCACGATTCATCTAAGCTACCAGTCGCGACTGCTGGCTTCTTTTATGCAGCAGAAACTTCCCAGCAAGCTTTACGTGAAATGTATCCTCATATAAATGAAGGAATGAAGCTAACGAATGGACAAGGATTTCCTAAACAGCATTTTGCACAAGGAGCAGATCCGCATAATGTTATGAATATAGGTAGTCCACAACAGATTATTGAAAAAATCTTATACCAGCATGAATTATTTGGGCATCAACGTTATATTGCCCAAATTGATTTTGGTGGTGTTCCATTTGATCGTTTAAAGAAAAATATCGAGATCATTGGTGCTGAAATTCTACCAGCCATTAAAAAATATACAGCAGAAAAATAGGAGGAAAAAATGAAAATTGTTGCGATGTCTGGGTCAAAGATTGGTACGAAAACGAGCACGGCTATAAAGTATACGATGAAAACAATTAAGAATACGTATCCACATGTAGGCGTTACTTTCATGGATTTAGCAGAATATGACGTTCAGTTCAGTGACGGCCGTCATTATTTAGATTATGAAGGGGATACAAAATATGTTACCCAATTAATTATGGAGGCAGATGCAATTATTATCGGAACACCTATATTTCAAGCATCGATTCCAGCTACGTTAAAGAATATATTTGATTTACTTCCAGTAAACGCATTTCTTGATAAAGTTGTAAGTATGCTAGTAACTGCTGGTTCGCCAAAACATTATTTGGTCCTTGAACAACAACTGAAACCAATTTTAACGTATATGAAAGCACAGATAGTTCCGTCTTATGTATTTATTGAGGAACAGGACTTTTATCAAAAAGAAATAATTAATGATGATGTGCGATTCCGAGTTGACCGTTTAGTGGAAGATACAATTGTATTAACCGAAACATATACAGCTATTCGCGAAAAGAAAGAAGCAGAATACTTCTTTTAATTCATTAAGGTAAAAGCTTTCCCTTACAAAAGCATCTTGCCTTTTTAAGGCTATATGTTGCTAACGCCTAAGGAAAGCGCATTCAAATGGTCTTGACAGATAGTTCTCCATCCTATATGATAAAATTAATGAAAGTCGACAACAAAATAGCATTAACAATTGGGTATGTGCTTAGGTGAATCCCTGCAATAATTGGCAGTTAACT
Source organism: uncultured Virgibacillus sp. (assembly GCF_947495635.1). Classification (NCBI taxonomy): domain Bacteria; kingdom Bacillati; phylum Bacillota; class Bacilli; order Caryophanales; family Bacillaceae; genus Virgibacillus; species uncultured Virgibacillus sp. The sequence continues at coordinate 9,212 of NZ_CANMAB010000014.1, forward strand.
GTCAGTTGGTTGTGGGGATTTTTTGTTGTCTATATTATAGAAATTGGGGAGATAGCATGCAAAAAACTAGACGAATGGCAAATCTATTTGCAAAAGATGGAAAGTCAATAACGTTGGCTCTTGATGGGTATTATTTTTCAACGAAAACGACCGGTATTGATAAGGCAATCGCTCAATTGCCAAGCATGATTGAAAATGGGCTAGATGCAGTACTTGTGACATATGGCATGGCTAAAACATATGCTGATACTTTTACCAATGTCGGCATGGTAGTACGTGCGGATATATCGACAGAACTGTTTGATGCAAGTGTTCCAAATACAACTGGATTAATTACAGTTGAAGATGCATTAAAACTCGGTGCTGATGGTGTGATTTCAATGACGTTTCCAGGAACTACGAATGAAGCAAGTTCACATCAAATAGCTGCTAATTTGGCACGTGAAGCAGATAAGTGGAATATGCCATTTATGTGCGAAACATTACCATTTGGTTATGCGGTAAGTAGTGAAGCCTCCAATCAACCGGAAGTCATCGCCTCTGCAGGAAGAATGGGGACGGAGCTCGGTGCTGATATTATTAAGACTAGATTTTCTGGTGAAGCTAGTGACGTAGAGATTGTGAAAGCCGCTCAACGACCTGTGCTTGCCTTAGGTGGACCTAAGACAAATGACATGTTAGCCTATTTTAAGTTTGTTAAGCATTGTATGGATGCTGGAGCGAAAGGCGTGGCTGTAGGACGTAATATTACGCAAAATGAACACCCATCAAAAGTGGTAGCTGGTTTGAATACAATTATTCATAAAAATGGTACAGCTGAAGAAGCGTATGAAGTTTATCAGACATAATAGCTAGTAAAATACGTAGAGCTTGACACTTTTTTTGAAGTTTTCTAGAGTAATAGTTGCAAGCGCTTTAAAAAAGGGGTGAGGGCGATGTTTTCGCAAAAGACTGTAATCCCTTCTATAAGACAACTAAAGGATTTGCAAAGTGCGCTTTCAAGTAAGTCAACATATATATTTCTCTCTGAAGTGCATATTGGCAATTTAAAAGAGCTAACGAATCGTTGTCACCAAGCTGGTAAAAAAGTCATCGTACATTTAGATTTGGTTGAAGGGTTAACGAAAGATACGAAGGGTGTTAAATGGTTAAAAGAGATGTTTAAAGTCGATGGGGTTATTTCTCCGAATCAACGTGTATTAAACGCTGCAAGTAAAATGGGAATGCTGACAATCTATCGTATCTTCTTGTTTGATTCTCGTTCGTTGGATCAGTCATTGAAATCGTTAAAAAATACGCATTTTGATGGTGTTGAAATTTTACCAGGACCGTTTGCTATTCATTTTGTCGAACGGATTCAATCCATCGTCCCAGAAGCAAGCCTGCTTGCGGGTGGTTTTCTAGATACAAAAGATAAAATAAATAAAATTCTTCATGGGGGATTTGTTGCTGTGACGACAAGTAATAGAGAGCTTTGGTAAAACAAAATAGCGAAGGGGTATTTGTGATTAGGTGATAATTCCCTCAAAGCTGACAGACAAAGGGCTGTCTTCTTTGGGGGTTTTTTCATGCACAAAAAAAGGGGGAATAGAAGGATGGAAATAATAAACTGGGTTATTGATCTAGGTCCGTCAGTTATGATGCCAATTATTTTCTTAATTTTAGCACTATGTTTTAGGATTAGGTTAGGTCGTGCTTTTAAAGCTGCCATGCTTGTAGGAATTGGTTTTATGGGTATAAATCTAATCATTACACTTCTTCTTGAGAGTATGGGACCTGCAGCAGAAGCAATGGTAAAGCGATTTGATTTGCAACTGACGGTGATCGATCCGGGGTGGCCAGTAGCAGCTGCAATTGGCTGGGGAACACCGATTGTTCCTTTTGCAGTAATTAGCATCATTCTAGTAAATATAATTCTATTAGTGTTTAATATAACAAAAACAGTCAATATTGATATATTTAACTTCTGGATATTCATGATAACAGGTGCACTCGTTTATAGTATAACTGGGAGTATATCGATAGCTGTTGTTGCATCACTGCTTCATTTTATAGTGGTTTTGATCATTGGCGATGTAACTGCTCCACGGATCCAATCAGACTATAATTTAAAAGGGATATCATTCCCACACGGGACTACAGCAGTTTTTGTGCCATTTGGAATAGCTATAAATTGGATAATCGAGCGTATACCCGGATTACGTAAAGTGGAGGCAGATCCTGAATCGATTACTAAAAAATTCGGGATATTGGGAGAACCCCTTACATTGGGGGCGATCATTGGAGCACTGTTAGGGATTTTAGCGGGATTTAATATAAGCTCTGTTTTAACGTTAGCTGTAACAGTAGCAGCGGTAATGGTACTTTTACCTAAGATGGTTGACGTACTTGTAGAGGGATTATCAATAATTCGTGAAGCAGCAGAATCGTTTTTAAAACGAAAGTTTCCAGATAGAGAGTTTTACATTGCTATGGACACAGCGTTGTTAATTGGTCATCCTGCTGTACTTGCAACCGGTTTGTTGATGATACCATCTACGCTTTTACTTGCAATTATCCTACCTGGCAACCGATTATTACCATTCACTGACTTGGCATCGCTTTCATTTTTGTTTGCGATGTGTGCACCTTATTTAAAACAAAATATGGTTCGGTTATACATTACAGGGCTGGTAATTATGACGATGGTGTTATATATCGGAACAGATATCGCTACTGCTTTTACGGAAGCTGCTAATCTAGCAAACGTTACTTTACCTGACAACATAAGCGATACAACAGAGCTTGCAAATCTTGTTGGTGGAGCTTCAACGCCGCTAGGTTGGTTATTAATTAAAATTGCATCATTTTTTGGATAGGGAGGAATGATTTTTTTGAATAAGTATTTACTAGGTATTGATAATGGGGGAACAGTTACAAAGGCAGCACTCTATTCGCTATCTGGAAAAGAAGTGGCAATTGCTTCTCAAAAGACAACGATGATTATGCCAAAGCCATTTCATACAGAGCGTGACATTAATGAGTTATGGAATGCCAACGTAACGGTTATTAAAGAGGTACTAAAGAAATCAAACATTGATTCAGAACAAATAGCTGGAGTTTCCATTACTGGACATGGTAACGGTTTATATTTAACAACCAAAAGTGGTGACCCTACTTACAATGGTATTATCTCTACCGATAACCGTGCGAAAAGCTATATTGAGAAATGGTACGCTAATCCGAGGTTTGAATCAGAAATATTGCCGAAAACAATGCAATCTGTGTGGGCAGGCCAACCGGTAGCGTTGTTAGCGTGGTTGCAAGATAATAAACCCGAGGTAATAGAAAAAACGGATTATGTATTCATGGTTAAAGATCTCATTAGGTTTAAATTAACTGGAGAAGCCTATTTGGAATTGACTGATATCTCAGGTACGAATCTAATCAATGTAAAAGATCAGTGCTATGATCTGCATTTACTTGAATTTTTTGGTTTAAGTAAAATGTTGCCAAAGCTACCTCCTCTTAAGCAATCAACCGATATTTGCGGATATGTTACGAAAGAAGCTGCATTAGCAACAGGGCTGAAGGAGGGGACGCCAATTGCAGGAGGAATATTTGATATCGCGGCGTCGGCTGTAGCATCAGGCTTGGTTGAAGAAGATAAATTATGCATTGTAGCGGGGACTTGGAGTATAAATGAATATATTACTAGGAAACCAATTGTAGACAAGGATTTATTTATGACTTCTATTTATTGTTTGTCTGATTATTGGCTTACAACAGAAGCAAGCCCAACTTCAGCAAGTAATTTGGAATGGTTTATTGAAAAATTTATGTCTGTAGAAAAACAAGAAGCTGAAAAACAAGGAAGTTCTATATATGACCTTTGTAACGAACTAGTAGCTTCAACTGAGCCTGAGGAGAGTAATCTTTTGTTTTTTCCATTTTTATTCGGTTCCAATACAGTACCGAATGCCAATTCTTGTTTTATCGGAATGAATAGCTGGCATCAATTGAAGCATTTCTTAAGAGCGGTGTATGAAGGTATTGTTTTTAGTCATTTATATCATATTGAACGATTGACGAAATATAATGACCAACTTGAATCATCGCGAATTGCTGGCGGTGTAACTAAATCAGCTATTTGGTTACAAATGTTTGCTGATTGTCTACAAATCCCACTGGAAATTGTTGAAGTCAAAGAACATGGAACGCTTGGAACAGCAATGTGTGCAGGGGTAATGACTGGATATTACCGATCAATCGATGAAGCTGCTAGAAATATGGTACATGTAGAACATATCATTAAGCCAAATCCGAACAGAGCCGAAGTGTATGCAACAAAATATAAGCTTTATAAAGAAACGCTAGAGAAGATGGAGCAAATTTGGAAGGTAGGGGTGTAGTAGCGATGGATTTAGGGATAAAAGAAAAAGTAGCCATTATTACTGGAGGTTCAAGAGGCGTTGGTAGGGAAACAGCACTAGCTTTAGCAAGAGAAGGTGCTAATATAGCTATTACCTATCAAGGAAGTCAAGAAAAAGCCCAAGATGTAGTAAGTGAAATTAGAGCTTTGGGCTGCAAAGCCGTAGCTTTTCAAGTGAATCTTGCGGATGCTCATGCAGCAAAAGAAGTAGTGCTTAAAAGTATTGCGTATTTCGGTGATGTAGACGTTTTGATTAATAATGCAGGTGTATGGCCGACAAGTTACGTGAAAGATATGCGATTGGAGGATTGGAAGGAAACTCTTGATATTAATTTAACCAGTGTATTTCAAACATGTAAAACTTTTTCTAATCATTGCTTAGACAAAAAGAAATCAGGAAAGATTCTTAATATTACCTCGCAAGCAGCATTTCATGGATCGACGACTGGTCATGCTCACTATGCAGCAAGTAAAGCTGGAATGGTTGGTTTTACGATTTCGCTTGCACGTGAATTAGCAAAAAGCGAAATAAATGTAAATAACCTTGCTTTAGGGATAGTGGAAACAGATATGATTAAAGACTCATTACAAAAAAATAAAGAATACTACATGAATCGTATTCCGCTGGGGCGAGTTGCATCACCAAGAGAAATTGCTGATATAGCAACTTTCTTAGTCTCAGAGAAGGCAAACTACCTTACTGGTGCAACCATTGATGCTACAGGTGGCATGTTGATGCGATAAACATAAAACAAAAAAGGGGTTATGGAAATTGAAATGTTTAGCCATTGCTGACTTATTTATTACAAAAGAAATGATGGAACAAGGCCTAACCAAATTAAAGGAAGCTGGTATCGAAGTTACGATACGTGAATGGAAACATGAAAATTTAGAGCAGTTGCAAAAGGATAATCTAGCGATTGAACAAGGCGGGAGTGAGGTTGTTGACGTACCGAACGACTTACTAGAAGATATGGATACGTTTGATATGATCATTACACAATTTGCTCCTATAAATAAGAAGGTAATTTCTTCTGCAACCAATTTAAAAGTAATAGGTGTACTTCGTGGGGGAACAGAAAACGTAAATAATGATATAGCCAGAGAAAAGCATATTAAAGTGGTGAATACACCAGGACGCAACGCGCGAAGTGTAGCTGAGTTTACGGTTGGACTCATCTTATCAGAAATTCGTAATATTGCAAGATCTCATGCTTTTCTAAAACAAGGTGAATGGCGTAAAGACTTTCCGAATAGTTCCTTTATACCTGAACTTGAAGAGAGGACAATTGGCTTAATCGGATTTGGAAACATTGGCCAATTAGTTGGTCGCTTCTTAAGTGGATTTGATGCTCGAATTATTTTCTACGACCCGTATTTTCATGGGCAAACAACGTTTGAACAGGTTGATTTAAATACGGTGCTTACCGAATCAGATATCATTTCTATGCATGGTCGATTGACGAATGAAACGAAGCATATGATTCGCTATGAGCATTTCCAACAAATGAAGAATACGGCTGTAGTCATTAACTCTGCTAGATCAGCACTTATGAAGGAAACAGACCTTATTAAAGCATTACAGCATAAAGAAATTGCGGGAGCAGCGATTGATACATTTGATCATGAACCATTAGGAGATAGTAGTCCATTTTTACAATTAGATAATGTGACAATTACTGCTCATATGGCTGGAAGTACGAATGATGCTTTTCGCAATACACCAAAAAAACTCGCAGAATATTTATTAGCATGGTATAAACGACAAGTGTAAAAGTAGTCTTTTAACATTTTTATCCCGCATATAACTAGCAATAAGATCGCCGCTTCAAGCGGTTCACCTAACAATCAGTGGGTTGATAAACCACCCCCCACTGATTGAAGTTTCACTTTATATTTCTATTGAATGAAAAGGGAAATGATTACAATCGGTATTAAAATGCTATTAAAAACCGACAGTGATCATTTCCTTCTGTTTTGCAGCTTGTTCGTGTAACATTATCCGTTTGTAATACCTTTTGAAACAGGGAGGTTTCACATCGGCATGCAATTTTGTATTCTTTAGCAACTGCCATAATAGGACAATTATATTCAGTAAGCTCATAGGTGTTTGCGTCAATCTTTGTGATATCCGCCATATAACCTTTTTCATTTTGAATCATTTCCATTTCTTTTATTCTTTCAGATGGGGATTTTTGGTACATCCGAATATTATATTCGTTCGTTAAACGATTTTCTCGTCTTTGAAATAATCGCTGAATGGAATCATCTCCATGCAAATCTCTAATATCGTTTAAAAATTCTACACTTAACCCTTCATAGCTTTTTGGAAACAATAATTCGCCTTTTTCCGATAACGAATACTGTTGCATCGGTCTTCCCATCGATTGTTTTACTTCTTCTGAAAAGATAAGCCCGTCTTTTTCCATAATAGAAAGATGCTTTCGAACTGCCATATCTGTGATATTCAAATGCCTTTTCAGTTCACCAACAGTCAATTTAACCTCTTTTTTTAATAGATGAAGTATCTTATCTTTCGTAGTAATCCTTTCCATAATTAATTAACACCTCTTTTTAGGAAATTACGGTCACTGTCTGTATAAGAAGCAACAAGTCTAGGCTCATACTAAACCTGGTCATTGATATGGCAGAATATAGATTTCCTTTATTGTATAAAAAAGTAGCAATAGTTAAAAGCAAAAAGAAACTATGTGACCAACAAAATTATTAGGGTTTTTTGAGCATATAAATTGCTTTTAACAAATTGATGCGATATCCTTTTTACATATTTATTATACCAATAAGTATAATAAGTACAAAATAAAAAGGGTGGAGGAATTTTTTATGGCAAAATTTGAATTACCTGAACTACCGTATGCAACAAATGCATTGGAGCCGTACATCGATCAAACTACTATGGAGATTCATCATGGGAAGCACCATCAAACATATGTAAACAAATTAAATGCTGCACTAGAAGGTAAGGCTGAATTAGCAGACAAATCATTAGAAGCAATTATTAGTAATTTGGAAGCAGTACCAGAAGATATCCGCACAGCGGTACGTAATAATGGTGGAGGACACTTAAACCATACGCTTTTCTGGGAAATTATCGCACCAGGTAAAGAAGCAGCTGAACCTGCTGGAAAACTGGCAGAAGCGATAAAAGAAGCATTTGGAAGTATTAGCAGTTTTGAACAAAAATTCGCTGATGCAGCGACAACTCGCTTTGGATCTGGATGGGCATGGTTAGTTGTTAATCAAACTGGTAAGCTAGAAGTAATAAGTACACCAAATCAAGACAACCCAATCTCAGAAGGAAAAACACCGATTTTAGGTATTGATGTGTGGGAGCATGCTTATTACCTTAAGTATCAAAACCGACGTCCAGAATACATTGAGAATTTCTTTAATATTATTAATTGGGACGTAGTTGCTGAAAAATATGAGTTAGCTGTGAAATAATGCAAATAAATGGAATGATGTGCTATTCTGGCGCATTATTCCATACATATACAGAATATAAAAAAGGGGGGAAACCAGTGAAAATTGTTGGAATTTCCGGATCAATAGTTGGAGAGAAAACCTCACAAGCTGTGCACGAGGTTTTACTTGCTGCAAAACGCCAGCAAAAAGATGTCGAGACAGAGTTAATCGATTTAAAAGACTATGAAGTTGAATTTGTTCGTGGAACCCCTTTAGCTTATTATAACGAAGATACTTGGTATGTTGTAAATACAGTCTTAGCAGCAGATATCATTGTATTTGGCTCCCCAATATATCAAGCTTCGATCTCAGGTGTGTTAAAAAACCTGCTCGATCATTTTCCTGTGGACGCTTTCAAATCTAAAGTGACAGGAATTATAACAACGGGCGGATCTGAAAAGCATTTTCTTGTGTCTGAATACCAGCTTAAACCGATACTTTCTTATTTAAAAGGGATCGTACCGTCTTGTAGTGTTTTTATTCATAATGACTCATATAATGATGATAATGAAATCGTAGATCCTTCCATTTTAAATAGGATCACATTGCTCACGAAAGAGATGATGGCGATACAACAACGGATTGAACTGGAAACACAATAATGATGCAGTAAATCTGCTGATAGCTGATAGACGAACAGGGCTGTTCCCGAAATTTAAACTGGCTTTTTGGTGACAGCCCTTACTATGTAGCCTCTTTTACAGGAACTTATAGCACTTAGTTCTCTACAATATTTTTTGCAGGTGAATCCTTCTTTAAATTAAAATTATATTGGTTTTCATTTTCATATTTTGGGTCTAGGTAACTGGATTTTAAATCGCTTTTTGAAGTAATTTTAAATTCAGGAAAAGAAGTGTATGCTTCTTCTTTCCATACCCAAATACCTGTTCTTCCTACTTCCTTATGAAATACATTCATTATTAACTTGTTGGCATAATTTGTTGTAAAATGGTTAGCAATAAATAGACGAGATGGTCCAGCAGTTAAAATGTTTTTTTTAATCACATTTTTTTTAATATTATGCTGTAATAAAAGCTGTCCCCCGTCTAACCCTTTCGTATCGTTTCGATAAATAATATTTTTGGAGATAATGGAATTTTTCGTACCACCTCGTTCTTTATCATATCCGCCAATTGATATGCCTGTGTAATAGTTTTCATAAATAATATTATTTCTAATTGTAATATGCTCCGCATATTTCCCAGCATGTTCAGAGGTTGCTTCAATACCGATATCGCAATGATAGATGGTATTCTTTTCAATAGTTATATTTTTTCCGCCGTCTACGTAAATACCACCTGCACTATAATCTTCTCCATAACTTGGATTTCCGTAAGAGGAAATATCATAAACTTGATTATTCTTTATGAAGCCATTTCGTGCATAGTCATTTTTCTTATCATTAGATATCCCTTCATAACCGATAATATCAATGCCTATATTATCATTTCGGCGAACAAGATTATGTTCTATTTTAAAGCCATTTATATTACCATTGAGTACAATCGATTCACTTGAGCCCAGCTTTAAATCTTCCACTGTATTATTTAAAATGTTTATGTCTACCATTGGAGAGGTTCCATATACCGCAATTCCATGCCCATTTCCATCATTTGCATGAGTTTCAATACGCTGCACATGGTTATTTTCTAAAGTAATATGACTGCTAGAACCTGTAACATAAATTCCCATTACTGTTTCATTTGTTACATTACTAGTTAAATCCTGTATGATTAAACCACTAACTGTAACATAGTTTTTATTATTTATTGTAACTAACGAAGTATTCTCTTCAGCATCCTTTAGGTCCTTTCCACTAACAACTACCTTCTCGTTTTTGTAGGCTTTAAAAGTAATTGGTTTTGTTTTTGTACCACTATGTTTAACGACAAGCTTTTCGTTGTAAGTTCCTTTTCGTATGAAGACAGTAGTTCCTGCACTAGCTTTTGTAGCGGCTTTATTTAGCGTGCGAAATGGCTTTAATTTTGTACCATCATTTTGATCATTTCCATTTATAGATACATATATGACCTTTTCCTGCCCTGCATTAGCACTATTCGATATGAGAAAAATTGTAACAGCAGCCCCCATCAATAGAATATATAATACCTTTTTCATGTAATCACTCCGTAATAAAAATAATTATGTCTTCATCATCGTACACGATGATGAAGACAAATACTATTTCTTCGTAATTTAAAGCAAAAAAGAAGGCTGAAGAGATGGCCATGCGGCATTAAATCTAATTTATGGGAGCTTTAGTGCAATTCTATTTGGAAACAACTGAAAACTGACTGAGTTGAAAAAAGTATAGTAGCAATTATTTGTTGATCTAATTTTCCATCAACAAGAAGGGACATGAGGGAAAACAAAGCATATGGAAGCATGTGGGAACACTATATTAATAGAGAACTGGTAGAAGATACATAGGTTGGTTTGAAGCAACCGTACCTAGTTACGACTGAATCTGAACTTCATGGGATGAAGAGCAAGAGGTTAGTGGCATTTGGAGAAAATGCTATCACTAACTCCTAACTTACTTACATGTCCTTGGACCAAATTGGTAGAAAAAGCTTAATGCCTCGTTTGTTAAACGGGAGGAACTTGCTATCTCCAACTAAGTGGCTAATATACCCAATGAGGCAGGTATAGTAAACGCCGTCAACAGCAAGTGAGGATTCTAGGTTAGCAGCAATAAACCCAAAGAAAATAACCCCCAAGATAGAATGCGTATATGTACGGTGTGCTACAAAGGAAGCAATAAGAATATAGATTCCTAGCAATAGTAACCACATTTCCTGTAAGGATAGTCCACCCGCTAGTATACCAATCCCGGTAATGGTTAGCATATGCTTTTGCTTGATCGATGAAGATAATGCCAACAGTGCTAAACCGATTCCCATCCCAATGTACCTTTCATTATTTGCTCCTTCATAGAAACTATAGCAAATAAGCAAAACACCAATTAATTGTGCAACCGCTCGAAACATCTTATGAGATAAGGTTATCTTTCCTCTTAATTTACCATCGATATCAAGATCAGGAAGTAAACCTGATACGGTACCGATCCCGATTAGTAAAAGTGTTTGAGAAGGAGTAGATTGAAGGTTGTTTGCTATAATAAATCCTGTTGCTGCTCCAATTGTTGCATGTGCTGTACCATTCATTTAGTAGTACTCCCTCCATCCTATACGAGATTATAGAAAAAAAGACTATTACATTGTACAACAAAATATATGTTCTGTTTAGTAGTAGAATTAATTATTTCAATTGTTTTATTTTATGAGAAAGTATAGAGAACATGTGAAAGTCAAACGTGAAAAGGCAGTCTGAATTGGATAATCTATATTTAGAAAACAAAAAGGAGCAATCTCAATCTATCGAGCTTGCTCCTAGTTACAGATCATCTTATTCTTTTGTGTTTGTAGAATCTACAAAATTCCATAGCTTGAAGGCTATTTCTCTGGCCTCTACTTCATGGGGCGTTGTTTTAAATACTTCTTTAAATGAGTGCGAAATTGTCTCGATCAGGAAATATCTAGGATCATCTTTTTTTAATTCTTCAAGTAGAAATAGCAAGTACTCCAGACCGCTTGATGTAGTATTCGTATCAAGTTTTTGGTGGAAGCCATTTAATTGAGTTAAAAGTTGGTCTTTGGATCCTTTCTTATCACCTATGTTTCTCGCTAATGTGCTTCGTACATCGTCATCTAAAAGCAGGTCTTTTGAATGTATCAATTGTGGTACAATCGCATCTATTCTTCTAATCACATAGGCTACAAGCTCAGTAATATCACTTAAATTCTTTGATGAGGCAGTCCAAATATGAATAATATGTTGCATCATGCCAAGTAGAAGGACTGCACAATCAAGTGCATAGGGAGCAGATGCTTTGCCATATACATCAATTAGTCTATCTCTTAGCCAAAATAATTCGGCTAAATGATTTTTTTTGACAAAATCTCTTAGTTCATCGTCACCGGAATGGAAAATAGCTTCAAACAGAAGAAATAGATTCTGTTCGCGATTAATGTGCATACGAATTGCTATTTGTTCTGCAAGAACTTTTTTATCAGAAAGGTTTTGTCCAATAAGAATTTCTCTTCGCCTAACAAATGTCTCCTCATTAACATATTCTAATATTGCTATTAGACATTCATTCTTCGAGGAAAAATAGTTATAAAATGTTCCCTTTGAAATGTTTGATTCCTCTAAAATATCTTGTATGGAAGTAGCAGAGAACCCTTTCTCGATGAAAAGTTGTTGTGCAGTAACTAAAACTTGTCGCTTTCTTTCATTCATCTTATCACCTTTATTCCGCTCTCACAGGAAGAAAAAGATAATTTTGCTCCATTCCTGTAAGAACCAGCGTCGTTCAACTGCAAATAATGGAAGGATAATATTAGCTATACCTTATGCAGCATAAGATTATCGTAACCGATTACTATCTTCTTAGCAATGAGAACGAATATTATTGAGAGAAGCTTAAAAAAATTGTTGAGCTTTATACAATATTAGTATCAGGTATTAATACTTTATGTTAGAATGAAGTCGTAAGAATAAATCAATCTATTTATAAAGTGAAGGGGTTTCAGGATATGTATTATTTCGCAGCACATGCTTTAAAAATAATATTACGTTTGTTTGGAAGATTGAGTGTATACGAAAAGCAAAATGTACCGACATCAGGTGGCTATGTTATAGCTTGTACGCATACAGGTTGGGTTGATATATTATGGCTCGGAGTATCTGTTCTGCCAACAAAAATCCATTATATGGCAAAAAAAGAGCTCTTTCAAACTCGATTTTTAAAATGGTTGATGGAGGGGCTCCACGCATTTCCAGTTGATAGAGAAAATCCTGGTCCGAGTACCATTAAAATTCCCAGACGTTTACTATCTGAGGGAAAGGTTGTGGGGATTTTTCCAAGTGGTACGAGAACGAGTGAGGAAGTTCCTTTAAAAAGAGGTGCAGTTACGATTGCAGGACATGCGAATGTTCCAATTATTCCGGTGGCTTATAGTGGGCCAAATAATTTTAAAGATCTGTTGACGCGTGTGAAACCGAAAATTATATATGGCAAACCAATTTATCTGTCAACAGATTTGACTAAAAAAGAGGGAATGGAAGTTATGTTAGCTGAACTAAATCAGGAATTACGTCTGCTCCAGCAGAAGCTCCAGTCAAAGTGATCTCAACAAGAGGGAGTCTATGTTAAGAAATAGAGCTCCCTTATTAATAGATTAGCATAGAGGATGAGTAATTTTTCCGCATGAATAATACACTGCCTTACGTTACAGACAGTTTTGAAAAGTATAAAAAGACTAATTATTCATCTAGGTTTAATTAGATTAATTTTATATGTAATGATAAACGATTCATTACTCTAAGTTAATTAATCAATAACTTTGCACATGAGAATACAAGCGTAAAAAAGCGTAGGAGGGAAAGTTATGGGGATTAGAAATTCTGCCAAAGCAATTATTATTCATGAGGGTGAAATTTTAACAATAATGAAGCAAGATAGAGATGGCTATTATTATTTGTTGCCTGGAGGTGGGCAAAATAAAGGTGAAAATTTACATCAGGCCTTAAAAAGAGAAGTATTAGAAGAGATAAGTGCAGTTGTAGAAATTGGTGAATTATTGTGCATACGTGAATATATCGGAAAAAATCATGAACATGCCACATATGATGGGGATACGCATCAAATCGAATATATGTTTATTGCTAGTTTAGAGGGAGATAGAAGCCAAGTAATGAATGGCGTTCTTCCTGATGATGGTCAAATTGATGTAGCTTGGCTACCTATTTCAAGCATTGAGAACTATCGGCTATATCCAAAAGCACTTCGTCCCTATTTAATTGAATATATGGCTGAAGTAAAGCCTCCCGTTTATCTTGGGGATGTTAATTAACGATATATACTTCAATAAATAATATAAAACAATAGATGTCCGTATACCTTTCTTTTAAAGGGAAAAAGTAAGTAGAACCGATAAAAAAGATAGAGGTGTGTAAAATGGATAATGTTAATCTAGGGCTATCTGATGAAATGCAGAACCATTTAAGCAAATATTTAACACAAATTACATCTGATATTAATCATGTGCTTGATACAATTGAAAGAAAAGACTGCTGTATATTAAATGAGTTTGAGCATATCCATCATACGTTTCATGATTTACAAAAGACAGCTGCTTCGTATTATTTAAATTCATACTTATCCTCATACACTGATCGCTATCAAGCCTTATCAACAGCGATACAACATTTTTCCGAGCGTAAACACGGGGCACTCATGGTTGTTGAACGAAATGATATGTTGGAAACATTCCTACATTCTGGGATTCCAGTTGGTGCAAATCTTAGTTATGCCTTATTGGAATCCATATTTTACCCTGGAAGCCCACTTCATGATGGCGCTGTCCTAATTAAAGGGAATACCATAATCTCTGCGGGAAATGTTCTTCCTCTCTCTCAACAGGTAGCAGGTGATAAAAAAATGGGAACACGACATAGGGCTGCATTAGGATTATCTGAAATTAGTGACGCAGTTGTACTTGTTGTATCAGAAGAAACAGGTAAAGCTTCCTTTGCATTAGATGGTAAAATGTATGCGATTCATCCTGGAGGAATGATTTAAATGGTTGAAACTGACAAATCTTATGCGTATCATCCAATCGGTCATTCGAAGATAGTTTCTTTCTCAAGCTTTTCGGATTGAAATAATTCAATAAATCGCCTTGTACTTTTAGAAAGGTAACGGTCCTTTAACCAAATAAGAGATGACTGAGAAATGATTGTATTATCTTCTATTGTTAATGTTTTTAGCCCACGTAATTGATGTCCAGATAGTGTCGACTCAGGAACAATTGTTGCTCCAACCTCCTCACTAACAAGTTGGAGAATCATGTCTACATCTGGACATTCACAGACTATTTTAGGGTGTAGATTAAAACTTTCAAATTGATCAAGGATTAATTCATATTGTCCAATGCCGCTAATTCTGTGTAATAGTAACAATGGAAATGTGCTTAGTTGTCTCATTGTAGTAGCTATCATGGAAGATTCGCACCATTGTTCTGGCATTACTACGATATATTTTTCATCCGGAAGGGAAAGGGAATTAAAGGCTTGCATCTCTAATGGTAAACGAATAATGGCAATGTCAATATCTCGATTACTTAGTTGTTCAGCAAGCGAATAGGAATCTCCTTCTTTTAAATAAAAGTGTACGTGAGGGTATTTTTCCTGAAATAGCTTTATTTGCCTTGGTATGTGAGAGAAGCAAGTTTTCACACAACCGAGCGAAATACTTCCCTTCGTACCCGTCCCAGTTTCTTTTACCTCTGTAATTGTTTCTTCTAATGTATCGAACAATTCGTTAATTTTATTATAGAGTACTGTTCCTGCATCTGTTAATTCCATTTTACGCCCGTTACGTTCCAATAATTTAACTCCTAGTTCTTCTTCTAATGACTTCAAGCTTTGACTTAGTGGTGGCTGGGCCATATGTAATTTATTAGCTGCTCGGGTAATTTGCCCTTCATTAGCTATAGCTTGAAAATACCGTAAATGTCTTATTTCCATTGAGCTATTCATCCTTTTTTAGTTGGTAACGCTTACTTTCATTGGATTATATATGATTTGATGTACAAAAACAATATCTTTTAAAACAAATATATATTATATATATAGATTACTAATGAAATAGATATTATTAATATAGAAATAATCGTGCTATTATTCTAATTAAAGGTATTATTCAGAAAAAAGTTTGTGCATTGGACCGAAATGATACCGCTTACAAAAATAAAGTATAGGAGGAAAGTATATGCCAGCAAAATCAGGAAAACAATATATCGATCGTTTAAAGCAAGCGAATAATAATGTGTATATTCATGGAGAACGTGTTGAAGATGTAACAGAGCATCCGGTATTTAAAAATGCAGTTCAGTCCATGGCAAGACTATATGATATTCAATATGAAAAACCAAAAAAAATGCTTTACACTTCTCCTACTACAGGAGACCAAGTAGGGAAGACATTTATGGTACCAACCACCATTGATGAACTAATCGAGCGACGTGAGGCAATTATGGAATGGCAAAGTTTTACGAAAGGGTTAATGGGAAGATCTCCTGATTATTTAAATGCTGATGTTATGGCAATGGGAGCAGCAAGTGAATTCTATGCCGAGGGTGACCCAATGTTTGCTGAAAACGCAAGGAACTTTGCTACTTTTGCAAGGGAAAAAGACATTAGTTTGACCCATACATTAATTCACCCACAGGTGAATCGTGCAAAGATTCAGGCTGAGCAGAAAGATGCAAATGTCGCTCTTCATGTAGTAGAAAAAAATGATGAAGGTGTCGTAGTTGATGGGATTCGCCTTTTAGCAACGCAAGGTGGTATTACGGATGAAATTCTAGTATTTCCATCTACAGTTAAAAAATCAGGTAAATTAGACGATCCTTATTCGTTAGCTTTTGCAATTCCGAATAACACACCAGGACTAAAGTATTTGAGTCGTGAATCGTTTGACTATGGAAAGAATCAATATGATCATCCACTCAGTTCTAAATTTGAAGAAGGGGATACCATTGTCGCATTTGATCATGTACTTGTACCGTGGGACCGAATCTTCGTTTTAGAAAATTCATCCATATGTAATCGGGCATTTTCTGAGACGAATGCAGTTGTGCATATGACACATCAAGTGATTGTCAAGGATATCGCTAAAACTGAATTCCTGCTTGGGGTTGTTCTTACACTAATGGATTCGATTGGCATTGATGGATTCCAGCACGTAAAAGATAAAGGCACAGAAATCATGCTTACCTTAGAAACAATGAAATCTCATCTATTTCGAGCTGAGCATAGCGCTAAATTGGATAGGTGGGGGATGATGACACCTAATTTCCAAGCTTTAGATGCTGCTAGAAATTGGTTTCCTCGTGTTTATCCGAGAATGGCTGAAATACTAAGGATTTTAGGGGCATCAGGCATGATGGGAATACCAACATATGCTGATTTCGAAAATGAAGAAATTGGTCCAATTCTTCATCGTGCTATGCAAGGAAAAAACGTTGAAGGTTATGAGCGCGTACAGATTTTTCGTTTAGCTTGGGATTTGACAATGAGTGCATTTGGTAGTCGCCAAACGCATTATGAATACTACTTTTTTGGCGATCCAATTAAAATGGGCATGGCGTATTTTGATAAATATGATAAAGAAGTGTATAAAGCCCAAGTTCGGGACTTTTTAAGTAGTCAGCACATGGGGCAAGTGAAATTATAAAATTTTTATTTGTTATATCAGAAATGTAGCGATATTTTATTATAAAAGCCAAATAAAATTGATGGTAATACATTGAGCCTAGAAATTGGCTCGGTGTTCATTATCAAATGAAAATTACTTTCTCTAATACAGTTATAAATTGTAATTTACTTAAGCCAACAGGCAGCCACATGAAGGAAGCTATAAGGTTCTCAAGTGGTATATTGCAATATAACGGTGATAGCCAATGGTTGGTGGTAGTAAAATCGAATGCGTTATGAGTAAGACTACCAAGATAGATGTTCTAAGTAATTTCCATGATTTCCGTAGAGTCAGTTTCCATCTTACAATAAAGGAGGAGAATTAGCATGGAAAACAGAGAGTTTCGTAATGCAATGGGGAGATTTGCCACTGGAGTTACGGTAATTACAACAAAATCGGGAGATAATCATCATGGCATGACAGCGAATGCGTTTATGTCTGTTTCACTAGATCCTCAATTGATAACGGTTTCCATTGACAATCGAGCTAATATGTTAAATAAAATAAACCAGTCTGAGAAATTTGCTGTTAGTTTTCTGTCTGATAAGCAGCAGGATATTTCCATGCACTTTGCTGGTCAAGCAAATGCTGACGAGGAAATAGAATTTGATTATATACAACAAGTTCCGGTAATCCAAAACGCTCTAGCCTCCATAGTATGTGATTTAGATCGTAGCGTAAAAGTTGGAGATCATACATTGTTTATTGGTAAAGTGATCGATATGAATGTAACAGATGGAAATCCGTTAACATTCTTCGGTGGAAAATACGGAAAACATGAACCCGTTGAATATGTATAGTTAACGATCGAAATTATTATATATGATTTAATATATTATATTCAAAGGAGTGGAAATCACATGGCTAATCAAGTAGCTGATCAGCATTTGAAAATGAAACAGCAAACAAAAGATATCAAGCTCTATATCAATGGAGAATTCGTTGAAGCCGAAAGTCAGCACACATTTGAAAATATAAGTCCATATACAAATGAAACCATAAACAAGGTTGCATCAGGTGATCAAGCTGATATTAAGAAAGCTGTACAGGCAGCAAGAGCTGCCTTTAACGGAGAATGGGGCGACTTAAAAGTAAAAGATCGGCTTGCATATGTCTACAAAATTGCAGATCTTATTGATGAGCATATTGAAGAGATAGCCCCTCTAGAATCATTTGATACTGGTTTACCAATAAGTCAAACCAAGAAAATGGTGAGTAGAGCAGCCTATAATTTCCGTTTTTATGCTGAAATGGTTTCTACGCGCATGGTAGGAGAAGCATATCAAGTGGATGATGAATTTTTAAATTATACCATTCATAAACCAATTGGTATTGCTGGGTTAATTACACCATGGAATGCACCATTTATGTTAGAAACATGGAAAATAGCACCAGCATTGGCTACTGGGAATACCGTTATCTTAAAGCCGGCGGAGTGGTCTCCATTGACTGCTAATCGATTGGCAGAAATCATAGACAAGGCAGGACTTCCTAAAGGCGTATTTAATGTAGTTCACGGTTATGGAGAAACAGCAGGTGCTTCCCTTGTAGCACATCCCGATGTTGAGTTGATTTCATTTACTGGAGAGACGACTACTGGCTCAGAAATCTTAAAAAATGGTGCGGACGCTTTGAAGAGCTTTTCTATGGAGTTAGGTGGAAAATCACCAATTATTGTTTTTGACGATGCTGATGTTGAACGTGCACTTGATGCATGTACATGGGGGATATTCTCGTTTAATGGAGAGCGCTGTACGGCGAATTCGCGCTTGTATGTGCATGAACATATAGCTGATGAGTTTATTCATAAGTTAAAACAACGTATAAACAAGATAAAAGTAGGAGATCCGTTAGAAGCAGATACACAGGTTGGTCCACTTATTCATAAAAATCATTATGCTAATGTCAGGAATTATCTTGAAATTGCTAAAAAAGAAGGATGCGAAGTAATTAGTGGAAATGTTCCAGACAGCAAAGGTAATTACGTTGCGCCAACCCTTATTCTGAATGCAACTAATCAAATGCGTGTGATACAGGAAGAAATATTTGGACCAGTTATTGCTGCAATGACATTTACAGATGAACAAGAAGTTATTGACTTAGCTAACGATGTTCGCTACGGCTTAGCTGGTTACGTTTGGACACAGGATATACAACGGGGGCATCGTGTTGCTCAAGCGATTGATTCTGGTATGTTATGGGTGAATTCACAGAATGTACGTGATTTAAGAACACCATTTGGAGGATCAAAGCACAGTGGAATTGGTCGTGAAGGTGGACATTATGCCTTTGAATTCTATACGGAAACACAAATTATCCATGTTGCTTTAAAGGATCATCCTATTCCGCAATTTGGAAAGTAATAGCTGTCATGATTTTATATGGGGAGGGGAATGCCAGCATGAACTTTGATATTATTCGTTCAGGTCGTGCCATTTTACACGTAACCGATTTAAAAAAGTCTAAAGCTTTTTATGAAGCGCTCGGATTTATCGAGTCAGAAGCGGATGATGAGAATATTTTTTTCCGCGGGCTGGAAGAACA
This sequence comes from uncultured Virgibacillus sp., assembly GCF_947495635.1. Classification (NCBI taxonomy): domain Bacteria; kingdom Bacillati; phylum Bacillota; class Bacilli; order Caryophanales; family Bacillaceae; genus Virgibacillus; species uncultured Virgibacillus sp. The sequence continues at coordinate 28,978 of NZ_CANMAB010000014.1, forward strand.
CAATCATCACAGCCTCTGGTTAAGAAAGAAACCGGAGGCTGCTGTGGAAGCAATAAGCTATAAAGTTACCTCTGAAAAAGATCTCGATGAACTGGAGAAATTCTTTCTTAGCCAAGGCAATGATGCGAAGTGGTTAGAAAAAGGGACACAACGAGCACTTGGGCGTGCATTACGAGTTCAAGATATTTCTGGTTTACCATTAGAATTTTACGCAGAAATGGAGACGGTTGACCGCCTATTACAACGCTATGACCTGTATAAAGGTGCGAAAGTACAGCGGATTGATCATTTTAACTGTATGGTACCAAATGTGGAGCAAGCATATGACTTTTATATCAACCAACTTGGATTTATGTGTTCAGAATATACCGTTGGAGAAGAAGATAAAATATGGGCTGCTTGGCTACATCGTAAGCCATCCGTTCATGATGTTGCATTCATGAATGGGCAAGGACCACGGCTACATCACATTGGTTTTTGGCTAAAAGACCCAATGAGTTTAATAGATGGTTGTGATGTGCTTGCGGCTATGGGGTATGGACCAAATATTGAACGTGGGCCAGGTCGTCATGGATTATCCAATGCCTTCTTCTTGTACCTAAGAGATCCAGATGGTCATCGAATTGAATTATATAATGGAGATTATTTAACGAGTGACCCCGACTTCAAACCAATTAAGTGGGATTTAGATGATCCAATGCGACAAACATTTTGGGGACATGAAGCGCCGGACAGCTGGTTTGAAGAAGCGTCTAGAGTTTTGGATGTACAAACTGAGAGAAAATTGCCGCTACATGAACCGAAATTGAAAAAAAGAAAACCGCAATTTGTACTATAGGTTAATTCAAATCGTTTAATGAAAAGAAAGGATGAGCAAAATGACCAAGACATATGAGGAAATAAAGCAGCGTTTAAGGGGGTCAATCACTCCAGTTATTACACCGTTCAAAGCTGATTTTTCAATTGATTACGATAAACAATCGGAACTGATTGAATATCAGTTGAACAATGGTACACATGCGATTTCTGTTACAGGTACATCAGGGGAACCAAGTTCACTGACCATTGAAGAACGGGTCAAAGTAATGGATAACGCGAAGAAAACAATTAATGGTCGAGTACCATTTGCACCAGGTACTGGCTCAACGAACCACGATGAAACCATGTATTTAACAAGAAAGGCACAAGAAATTGGTGCAGATGCAGCCATGGTTATTGTTCCATATTATAATAAACCGAATCAGCAAGCATTATATAAGCATTTCAAGACGGTAGCAGATTCGGTGGATATACCAATTATTGTATATAATATTCCGGGTCGCACTGCATTAAATATGGAAGTAGAAACATTAGCTAAATTAAATGAGGATTGTCCAAATATTGTGGGTGTTAAAGAATCAAATAAGGATTTTGAACATGTGAACAGAGTAATGCTTCGTTGTGGTAGAGACTTCCTATTATATTCAGGTATTGAATTACTTTGTTATCCGATGTTGACTATTGGTGGTGCAGGATCAATCAGTGCAACAGCTAATGTAGAACCAGCAAAGGTAGCGGAGATGCATGATGCATGGACAATGGGGGATGTGAAGCGTGCACAAGACTTGCATTTTGAATTAATGAAATTAAATGATGTCCTATTTAAAGATACAAACCCTGCACCAGTAAAGACAGCTTTAGGGATGATGGGGAAAATCGAACCCGTATTACGACTGCCGATGGATTTACCTTCAAAATCGCTTCAAAACGAAATTCGTGAAACCTTGGTTGAATACGGGAAACTTTTACAGCCCACTTAAGGAGAACAACATAAGAGCAAAAGTAAGCTAGTCAATGGGCAATGAGGCTTATGGGTATATTTTTTCATAGTACTTCGAGCTTAAGCAATAATCTTTTGTAACAGGATTGGGTATTGCTTAAGCTTGGTATATAGCTCAGAAAAAAGGATGATGAATCATGAAAACCGTTCGCTTAAAGATGTCAGGTATACAGCATTATAGGGAAGCCAAGGTCGATGTTGAAAATGGGAAAATCGAAATTGCTGGAACATCGTATAAGCAAGAGGAGGTTTCGTATGATATCCCTGTGTCTGGAACAGTTTACGGTACGTTATTAAACTATCAGGGCGAATACAAACAACTAGAAAAGGCTATGTATGAAACACCATATCTAGCCCCTCCCAAAGCACCGATTTTATATATTAAACCTGTCAATACATTTGCTTCTGCAGGATCGATGATTGTCCTACCTGAGGACATTTCAGAACTAGAGATGGGTGCAGCCTTAGGTGTTGTAATAGGTAAATCAGCAACCAAGGTTAATGAAGTCGAAGCATTATCGTACGTAGAAGGATATACGATTGTAAATGATGTTACTATTCCACATGATAGTGTTTATCGACCAGCTATTAAAGAAAAGGCTCGCGATGGTTTTTGTCCAATTGGACCCTGGGTTGTAACACGTGACTCTGTAGATAGCCCTAATGATTTACAGATTCGAGTAAGGATTAATGGTGTGTTGAAACAAGAAAATAATACGAAAAATCTTATTCGTTCCGTTGAGAAACTAATTGCTGATGTGACCGCGTTTATGACATTAGCAAAAGGTGATGTGCTATTAGTTGGCATACCAGAAGACCCACCTGTTGCCAGAATAAATGATGTTGTACAGATTGAAATTAACAAGATAGGTATATTAGAAAATACGATAACTACCGAAGAAGCACTAGTAGGAGGGAGAGCATGAAGCATGCACGAATTGCTTATCAGGGACTTGTCCATGAAGCAGTTGTTGCAGAGGATGGTATCCAACTAAATGATGGAAGAATGGTAAGCGAAGATCAGGCAGTGTGGCTGCCTCCAGTTAAGCCAAATACAATTTTTACATTAGGTTTGAATTATGCCGATCATGCGAAGGAATTATCGTTTTCTCCAACTCAAAAAGACCCACTTGTATTCTTTAAAGGTCCAAATACACTAATTGGTCACAAAGCCAGCACCATGCGTCCAAGTGATGTTGCATTTATGCATTATGAATGTGAATTAGCGGTCGTCATTGGCAAGGAAGCGAAACAGATAAGAAAAGAAGTTGCATATGATTATGTTAAAGGATACACAATTGCAAATGATTACGCGTTACGTGATTACTTAGAGAATTATTACCGGCCAAACTTAAGAGTGAAAAATCGTGACGGTTGTACACCAATAGGACCATGGTATGTAGATAAAGCCGATGTGAAGGATCCTATGAATTTAGCATTGCGTACATACGTCAATGGAGAAAAAACACAAGAAGGATCAACTGCTGATATGCTTTTAGGAATTCCAGAGTTAATTGAATACTTAAGTGGATTTATGACCCTGTTCCCAGGAGACATTATTTTAACCGGCACCCCAAAGGGCTCCATAGATACAGCAGTAGGAGATGAAGTAGTAACCGAGATAGAAGAAATCGGTCGTCTTGTCAATACAATAGTTGGGGAGGAAGCCTTTCTATCTAATTAATATGGCGAAAGGAGAAGAGCTTGTGCCACATGTAATCATTGAATACACAGATAATTTAAAAGCGGCGAGTATCCCAAAATTATTGAAAACAATAAATACCACACTACTTAACCATCAAGATATCATTCCGATTGGTGGACTTCGTTCCAGAGCTATTGAATTGAGTGATTATCTTGTCGCTGATGGTACTCAAGATGACGCTTTTGTACATGCTACGTTAAAAATAGGAAAAGGACGAACGGAAGAAGAAAAAAAGCGATTAGGTGATGATTTGTTTCGTGCCATCGAACAGCATTTTTCTACGATCTATAAAGATCGTTATCTTGCATTATCTATGGAAATCTATGAATTTATCTCTCCTACGTATAAATTAAATAATATTCATCAGCGCTATAAAAAATAGTATTGGAGAAAGTTCAAAATAGTTACTAGCACAAAGCGATCAAATATTTATGCCAAATAGCTGGGAAAGGCCTGCCACCAATTGATGTTATCCTAAAGGGTAACCTGTTGAAGAGGAGGTATGTAACCATTTTGACATCATATATAATATAGTATATGATTAATCCACTATGGAAAATAAAACAATTACTAAAAAACAAAAAGCTTATGATTATATGAAATCAAGAATTATTGAAGGGTACTATGCACCTGGTCAACGCATTGTCATTAATCAATTAGTAAAAGAACTATCTACAAGTGCAATTCCAATACGAGAAGCTGTACGGCAATTAGAAGCAGAGGGATTAATTGATTATCAGAACAATATTGGACCGGTAGTTACGCCAATTGATAAAAACGAGTATTTAGATACGATTTCCGTATTAGCAGTTATGGAAGGATATGCGACTGCATTGAGTAACCAACAGGGCTTCTCAGAAGAGAAAATAACGGAGTTATCAACGAAAAATCAACAAATGAAAGAGGCTATTGAAGCATTTGATTTTCAGGCTTTCGGAAGATTAAATCGGCAGTTTCATGATTTAATCTATACCCATTGTGAAAATAGATTTTTGGTTGAGGAAATTCGCAAATCTTGGAGAAAGTTAGACTCAATACGGAGAACAGGTTCTGCATTTCATCCTAAACGTGCTTTTGCTTCTATTCAAGAGCATCAACAACTCATAGATTTACTTCGTAGAAAAGCTGATTTTGAAACGGTTGAAAAGGTAGCTCGTATGCATAAATTAAATACAAAGGAAGCATTTAAACATCAACGTAACCAAATCCATGGAGATGCCTTTATATAATATGCAAGGTGTTATTGGATCGATTTTTTTGCTGGTAATTATACACGATGGCAATGCTTATGGGAACAGATAAGGTGGAGTATGTACTTGTTCACAAGATGAAAACCGTGCTTGTAAAAAAGGCTCATATTCCTGTTATGTAAGTAGGGAGCTGACGAATACAGACAGCTCCTTTTACATAGTCTAGGAAATTAAAAAATTAGCCCATGTCGATAAATATGGGCGTGTCAAGCCGGGTCCAGGTTCAGCGCTCAGAAACGAGGTGACTTCATGAATTGCTCTACAATAAGTCATCATCGGTTCGTAAGCACACCGTGATTCCTTATCTCCGTTGCCTCGCCAGTCGTTACGTTTCTAATCGAAAGAGAAAAAATTCTGATAATTCACAATTGACATTATATATGATCTTATATATAATTTTGTATACCAAATGGAAGCGTTATCAAAAGGATGATGGCTGAATTTATTCCTTGGAGGGAAAATGATGTTTGATAAGCTTGGATATTTTATTGGGATTATTGTATTGCTTTTACTAACAGCTTGTTCTGAAGGAATAGCTTCCACTGGATCACAACATAATTTAATTATTTCTCATTTTTTACCCGGGAGTCATCCGGTTCAGACTCAGGTGTTACAAGGTATAGGTAATGAAATAGAAAAAAAGACAGATGGAGACATAACCTATGAATTATATCCCTCCAATGCATTGGGAGTGGCAGGATCACAATATGATATGGCTGTTACGGGAGAAGCAGATATTGCATTAAGCGTTCATGGATATTCTCCTGGGAGGTTTCCATTGATGTCTGTTATGGAACTACCTTTTTTGGCGGAAACAGCTGTCCATGGTTCGGAAATAATAGCAAATCTCTATGAAGAATTTCCAAGTATTCAGGAGGAGCATGCTGATACGATACCATTATTTTTATTTACCGCAGAACCTGCTCAGTTAATTACGAAAAATCACCGTATTGAATCACCTGAAGATGTAAAAGGTTTACGTGTTCGATCTCCATCTCCGTTAGCTAATGATATTTTGGAAGCATTAGGAGCTGTACCTGTATCTATGCCAATGGGAGATGTTTATGAGTCACTAGAGCGAGGTGTTATCGATGGAGCGATGGTTCCTTTGGAAGCGCTTTATAATTATCGTCTACATGAAATAGCGGCTTATATCACAATTGGCAACTTCTCTGCAACTCCTTTCTTTTCGGTAATGAATAAGGAAGCATATTATCGTTTTACAGATTCGGAAAAACAGGTCATAAATGAAGCTACAGGAATAGAAGCGTCTATAGAAAGTGGAAGTGTTTTTGATGTAGACGGTCAGACAGGAAGGAAATTAGCAAAAGAAAATGGAGCAGAGGTAATTGATTTAACAGAGGAGCAATTAATTCCATGGAGAAAGGCATTGGACCCAATTGTTCAAGCATGGATAAATGACATGGAAAATAGGGGCTATCCCGGTCAACATATTTATGATCGAGCATTTCAATTAAAAGCGGAGCTAAAGAAGTAGAAAGAAGGTGATTAGATGGACAGCATAATGAAGCAATTAAGTAGAGTCATTCATTATATTGCTCAAGTCATTCTATTATTGATGGCGATCTTGATTACATTAGATGTACTCAGTAGATGGATTCTTAAAGCTCCTATCACGGGTACGGTCGACTTTACGGAGCTAGGTCTATCACTTGTCATCTTCTTAAGCCTAGCTTACACACATGTCAGAGAGGGACATATTACAATTGACTTTGTAATTGAGCGATTCTCAACTCGTATACAGTGGATATTTGAATCTGTCATTAATTTGTTAATCACGGGTTTAATGCTACTTGTAGCATGGAGTACCTGTGAATATGCAATTCGTCTCTTTTACGCTCATACGGTAACAGGTGATTTACGTATTCCACTTTTTCCGATCGCCATGTTAGCAGTTATAGGGACAATGTTATTCGCGCTAACCGCATTTCTGCATGCTATTCATTATTTGCAAAAGGTGGTTCATTCAAATGAGTCCTGAAATAATCGGTTTTATTAGTATTATTGCATTGATTGTCTTGTTATTACTAAAGGTTCCCGTAGGTATTTCTCTTTTATTTGTAGGCTTGACAGGTACAACATTAATAAGAGGTTGGGATGTGGCATTTGCTCAGCTCGGTAGGACTCCATTTGACACGGCGAGTTCCTATTCGTTAAGTGTTATTCCATTATTTATTTTGATGGGCATGATTCTTTCATACACGGGATTGGGAAAGGATTTATACAAAGCTGTAGACAGTTGGGTTGGTCATCTTCGGGGAGGATTAGCAATGGCCACCATTGGTACTGCAGCCATTTTTTCTTCCATTTCTGGTTCACTTAATGCGACAACTGCAACCGTTTCTAAAATTTCACTTCCTGAAATGGAAAAATTTAAATATCAACCGAGTCTATCGACAGCTTGTGTAGCAGCAGGTGGTACACTTGGAATATTAATTCCGCCAAGTGTGATCTTAATTTTATATGGAATTCAAACAAGGGAAGCAATTGGGGCATTATTAATAGCAGGTATTATTCCTGGTGTCATTCAGGTCATTATCTTTATGATTATTATTGCAATTCTTGTTCGGCGTAATTCAACATTAGCACCTGCGAGATCTGAACAAGCAACAATTCGTGAGAAATTACTTACATTAAAAAATGTTTGGCCATTTTTAGGCTTATTCTTAATTAGTATTGGTGGAATCTACTTAGGTGTTTTTACACCAACCGAAGCTGCGGGTGTAGGAGCAATGGGTGCAATTATTTTCGCTTTTTTATCTAGAAGACTTGACTGGAATAAACTAAAGCAATCATTTAATGAATCGTTACGGTTAACTGCCTATATCTTTTTAATACTTATCGGAGCTACATTATTTAGTCAGTTTCTCACAATTAGCAGACTACCTGTGAAGCTTACTTCCTTTGTGAGTGGGTTAGAACTTAACGCATATGTAATTCTGATCTTAATATTAATTGTATTATTTATATTAGGATGTTTTATCGAAGGCTTATCCTTAATCGTTTTAACGCTTCCAATTATTTATCCGATTATTATGGAACTTGGATTTGATGGTGTCTGGTTTGGAATTATTATGGTGATGGCAATCAATATAGGATCATTAACACCCCCGTTAGGAATTAGTATCTTTGTTATTAAAGGAGTCGCGACTAATATTCCAGTACAGACAATTTTCCGAGGAGCTGTGCAAATGATCATTGGGATGATCATTTGCATCGTATTGTTAATCGTATTTCCGCAAATAGTAACGATATTACCTAGCTTAATGAAATAAAATATATTAAAGATCTTCTAAAATGCAAAAGTATTGCTATACATATATCCCTTCGTTGAAAATAACCGATCATTGCTTACGGAAAATTAAAAGCTCTAAATTCTTCAGAAGTGGGCATTGCTTTATAGCCGAACTTCTGTGACTTATACAAATAGTAATGAACCTATTCAAGCTACATTTATAGTGAAAGAAAGAAGTATCTTTCATAATTAGTTTATGAATGGTAAACTAGAGCTGCAACTTAATTAAGAAATCTGTAAAAATACAGGAGAGGTTCGCAATTCCATCCCTCTATAAAAAACTAAGGAGACCAAAACAACACCCTTCTTAGTGTTGTTTTTTTGATGGGAAATGCTAGTTAACGAACACTCTTCTTTGTCGAGGAGGAGAAGCGTCGATGAACGACCAAAAAGCGATAGTTGTATTCAGTGGAGGCCAGGACAGTACTACTTGTTTGTTTTGGGCGCTGAGAAAGTTTGAACATGTAGAAGCAGTAACATTTCAATATGGTCAGCGCCATATCGAAGAATTACAAGTTGCGAGAAATATTTGTGAACACTTGGAAGTTACACATCATCTGTTGGATATGAGTTTGTTAAATCAGTTAGCACCAAATGCGTTAACTCGAAAAGATATCGAGATAACAGAAAATGAGGGAGAGCTACCATCTACCTTTGTCCCTGGAAGAAACCTTATGTTTTTATCGTTCGCAGCAATTTTAGCTAAGCAAATAGATGCCAAACATTTAGTAACTGGTGTCTGTGAAACGGATTTTAGTGGTTACCCAGATTGTCGGGATATTTTTATTAAATCACTGAATGTAACAATAAATTTAGCAATGGATGAACAATTTGTTTTGCATACACCGCTTATGTGGTTGGATAAAGCAGGGGTGTGGGAGTTAAGTGACCAGCTAGCGGCTTTTTCATTTGTGAAAAATAATACGTTGACCTGCTATAACGGAATCAAAGGCAGTGGATGTGGGGAATGTCCGGCATGTAAATTAAGAAAAAATGGGTTAGAAAAATATGAAACTAATCGGAAGAGGGAGCAAGCAAAATGATACAACAAATCTATCCTGTTCCACATCATAACTATTCCTATGAAATTAACAAAGACTTTCATTTTGCAGCAGCACATTATATTCCACATCAAGACACTGGGAGATGTCAGTCCATGCACGGACATACATATTTTACAAATATTACGATTGTTGGTGAAACGCTTAACCACACAGGATTTTTAGTTGATTTTAAAGAAATAAAGGATTTGATTCATAAACGCTTTGATCATGGTGTTATGAATGAAGATATTGCTTTTTCAAATGTGTGTCCTAATACCTTTCCAACAACAGAAATTGTTGCTCGGACGATTTATGAATTAGTACAGGAATATTTAGATGGTTTTTCGCATTCTCCGCGTTGTATCCAAGTGTATTTACGGGAAACGCCTTCTAGTTATTGTGTTTATCGTCCAAAGGAGAATATAGATGAAAATACCAGTAATTGAAATATTTGGACCGACCATTCAAGGGGAAGGAATGGTTATTGGAAGAAAGACCATGTTTATACGAACTGCTGGTTGCGATTATTCCTGTTCATGGTGTGATTCAACATTTACATGGGACGGATCAGAGAAACATCTCATTAAAATGATGGAAGCAGAGGAAATAATGCAAACCTTATATCAAAAGGGTGGAGATCAATTCGGCCATGTAACGATTTCAGGTGGCAACCCAGCGTTACTTAGCCAATTGAGTCGCTTGATTGATTTACTCCATCACGAACAAATAAAAGTTGCTATTGAGACACAGGGAAGTAGATGGCAATCGTGGTTTACTAAAATTGATGATCTAACGTTATCACCAAAGCCTCCTAGCTCAGGGATGAAAACCAATTATCAAACGTTAGATTTTATAATTGATTCGTTACAACATCGACAAAAAGGAGAATATAGCTTAAAAATTGTGATATTTGATGAGGGTGACTTAACATACGCTGAACAGATTCATAAAAGGTATCCTCAGGCTAAATTATTTCTTCAAGTAGGAAATGATGAAATTGGTATGGAAAGTTCAGATAAATTGATGGAGCACTTACTTCAGAAATACGAAGCGCTTATTGAACGTGTAATGACAAACAACATCTTAAAAGATGTGCGGGTGCTCCCTCAATTACATACCTTTCTCTGGGGGAATAAACGCGGTGTATAAGAACACGATGGAGATGAGATATATCTTATCCTAAAGTCTTCACTTTTAAAGAAAAATGATAGGGAAAAATTATAAATATGTAAAATATTTTTACAACCAAAAAGCCGAACTAGATTCAAATGAGAGCGGGTAAAACGTTTCGAATCTAGTTCGGCTTTCTCTTTGGCTAAATTCTTATCTCAAATTCTATATTGATGACTTATTGTCATTTTTTGTTGACATTATGTCATCATGAAGATAAGCTAAATGAAGATACGCTTGGGAGGAATAAATTCATGGCAGCGGACAATTGCAATTTTCGGCATGGTCATTATTTTCATGATCAATTTCTATCAGTTAGCCCATTTAGTAAAGTGTCAACAATGGATAAGGTTACTATGTTAACTATTTTGAATGGGAAGCGACAGGGAGCATCAATCATTTACTGGTGTTTAGGAGAATACATAAACTCTATTATCTATGAAAGGTAACTAAATTCATGAAGGACACTACGTTTAGCCGTATACGTTTTTTAATTATTATCTTAATCTGTTTATTTTTATTTAGTCTGGTGGCTGTGTATAGTGGGTCTGGTCAGTATGCAGTGGCAGATGAGTTTTACTTTGTAAAACGACAATTGTTTTGGTATATAGTTGGATTTCTTATGTTGATCATGGTTGCTTGGTTTGACTATGAATTACTAGAAAAATGGGCTTTTCCAATGTACCTTATTGGGGTTTTGATGTTAGTCTATGTCCAATTGTTCGGTACAGTAAAAAATGGTTCTCAGCGATGGATAGATTTGGGGATCTTTCAGTTACAACCCTCTGAGTTTATGAAACTATTTTTAATTCTTTATATTGCTGTTCTTTTAAAGAAGGCTGGTAGTAAACGTCTATCATTCATTGCTAGTATTCCAGTTGTATTAAAGGTTTCCATCGCAACGGTAATACCATTATTTTTCGTATTAATGCAACCAGATTTAGGTTCGGGCTTAATGATCGTAGCCTCTACATTGACGTTTTTATTTGTCTCCCATATTTCTACAGCTATGCTTTTATTGTTAACCGTTAGCTTAATTGCTTTAATTATTCTACTAATAACCTTATACTATTTGAATTTTGAGTTGTTTTCTCGTTTTTTTCAAGATCATCAATTATCTAGAATTTATGGTTGGTTGAATCCGAATGAATTTGCATCCGATTATGGTTATCAATTAAAGCAGGCTATCCTAGGTATTGGTTCTGGGCAATTAACAGGAAACGGGTTTAACCAGGGTGTGCAAGTCCAAAATGGGCAAATTCCAGAAGCGCACACTGATTTTATCTTTACGGTTATCGGTGAGGAATTTGGATTTATAGGTGCAAGTATATTGCTATTATTGTATTTTCTACTAATTTACCAAATTATGAGGACTTCATTTCATTCAGGTAGCTTGTTTGGTGTTTATCTTTGTATTGGTATTAGTGGGTTAATGGCATTTCAAATTTTCCAAAATATTGCTATGACAGTTGGTTTGATGCCAATAACGGGTATTGCACTTCCTTTTCTCAGCTATGGTGGTAGTGCTTTATTAACTAATTTAATTGCATTAGGAATAATAGCTAGTATCCGAATCAGATCTAATCGTCGCTATGTATTTGGAAAAAATGTATTGACACAAGGTGATTAAATGAAAGAAAAAATACAGCAAATGGATTATCTCTTATTAATAACTGTTCTTTTGTTATCGGCATTTGGTTTAGTAATGGTATATAGTGCTAGTTATCCGATTGGGTATGAAGTTTATCATAATAGTACTCATTTTTTTGTTAGACAGTTTCTTTGGGTGTTAATTGGTTTCTTATTCTTGATAGTCACCGTACTTATACCACTGCATCGGATAAATAGAATGGTTCCATTGCTAGTTATATCATCTATATTTTTTTTAGTTCTTGTATTAATTCCTAGTATTGGAATAGAAAGGAATTATGCACAAAGATGGATTTCAATAGGTAGATTTGTCTTTCAACCAACAGAAGCTATCAAAGTTTCAATGGTTATATATTTTGCCTATATATATGCGAGAAAACAATCGTATATTCACAAGTTTGGCAAAGGTGTTCTTCCACCTCTTCTGCTATTAGCAACTGTATTTATGCTTATCTTATTACAGCCAGATCTTGGAACAGCCTCTCTAATTCTATTTTCCTGTGGAATTATTGTATTCTGTTCTAGAGTTAGATTTATACATTTAGTCGCGCTAGGTACTATTGCGATCTTAGGTGTAAGTTATTTTGCATACACATCACCGTATCGGTTGCAACGCTTAACATCTTTTCAACAGCCATTTGAAACCGCTGCTACTGATGGGTATCAACTCATAAACTCCTATATCGCAATAGCAGCAGGAGGAATAACTGGTAATGGACTAGGGAATAGTGTTCAAAAATTAGGTTATCTACCTGAAGCTCACACGGATTTTATTATGGCAATTATAGTGGAAGAGCTCGGCATAGTAGGTTTAATTATAGTGCTAGCGGCTTATTTAATGATTTTCTATAGAGGCATTCATATAGCTTTTCAACAGAGACATATGTTTCCCAAATTATTAGCTCTGGGCTTGACATTTCAAATAATTATTCAAGCTATATTAAATCTTGGAGCAGTTTCTGGAATGTTACCAGTTACAGGGATTACGCTTCCTTTTATTAGTTATGGGGGTTCTTCTTTGCTGTTTATGCTAATTTCTGTTGGAATATTAATTAATATATCTACATTAAAATACGAAACCGTTAATACACGATGATTGTTTTTGTAGTTAGATTATATTATCATTTATGGTGTTGGTAATAATAAAGGAAACGATTGTGAAGAGAATCACTAATGTAACGAATACGATGGTTATAAAAATGACATTAGTTAGTAAAGGAGTAGAACATTGAAGATAGGTATAGACAAAATTGGGTTTTACACACCACATTTATATGTAGATATGAATAAATTAGCTGTGGCTAGAGACGTGGAGCCAGAAAAATTTACGATTGGAATTGGTCAGGAAAAGATGGCTGTTGCTCCAATTACACAAGATTCAGTGACAATGGCTGCTAATGCAGCTTGGAATATACTAGATGATAAAGATAAGGAAAACATCGATTTTATTATATTCGGTACAGAATCTGGAATTGATAATTCAAAAGCAGCAGGTGTGTATATTCACGAATTACTCGGATTAAACCAACATGCACGAACAATTGAGGTAAAGCAAGCCTGTTACGGAGCTACTGCTGGAATACAGTTAGCAAAAGGTCATATCGCCTTAAATCCAGATAGTAAGGTGTTAGTGTTGGCATCTGATATTGCTAGATATGGATTGAATACTGGTGGTGAGGCTACCCAGGGTGCAGGTGCAGTTGCAATAGTGGTTAGTGCTGATCCGGCGATTCTTGCGTTAGAGGACAAAAGCGCATATTTAACATCTGAAGTAATGGACTTTTGGCGCCCAGTATATTCGGATACAGCTATGGTAGATGGAAAGCTTTCTAATGAAAAATATATTTCTTTCTTCGAAGAAGTATGGGAAGATTATAAGAAAAAATCATTATTGACGTTAGCTGACTTTGCAGCCATTTGCTTCCATTTACCATATACAAAGATGGGTTTAAAAGCATTACGTACGATATATGAGGAAGGAACAACAGAAGATAAAGAACGTCTTTTAGAAAACCTGGAATACAGTAAGCTGTATAATAAGCATGTTGGTAATATTTATACCGGTTCTTTGTATTTAAGTTTCCTTTCACTGCTTGAGCAGAATAAAGGCTTAGAAGCAGGTTCGAGAATCGGATTGTTTAGTTATGGATCAGGAGCTGTTGGTGAATTCTTTACAGGGATAATACAGCCGAATTTTCGTGAACATTTACTAATAGATCAACATGATCATCTACTATCATCAAGAAAAGAACTATCTGTTGAAGCATACGAAGAAGTTTTTAACAATACGTTACCGACAGATGGTTCTAGTTTAGAATTAGACATCACTGCCGACCCTGCCAATATCACTTTAGCTGGTATAAACAAGCATATTCGTCATTACGTAAACAAAACGAATCACAAGTGAATATAATGATAAATCGGATTACTATAAGAAATCAGAAGCTTGTAGAGAAACTTTTTTGTTTCTTTGCAAGCTTTTTTATAGTCTAGGAAATGATGAAATTGTCCCATCTGGATAAATAGGGGCGTGCTGAGTCGCGCCCAGCTCCAGCACCCAGAAACGAGGTGACTTCACGAATCGTCCTACGAAAAGTCATGATCGCCCCGCAAGCACACCGTGATTCCTTCATCTCCGTTGACTGACTCCAGTCGCAACGTTTCTTTTGGGCGCTTGCACTTTTGTTCTGTATGTCTCTGTTTGTTCGACTCCCACTTCGCTTTTACACAAGTGACAATAGAGAAACCTGTTCAGTTATTTTGGTAGCAATTCTATTTTTCTTTCCCAATTAAAAAATTGGTCGAGAACGAAGTAAGTGGTCATTTTCATATGCTACGAGCTCTTCTAATTCCACATCATGTTACGTCTTTTTTTCGTTACTCTTGGTGAAAATTCTCAAACATTATTATAAGTTGTTTAGAAATTCTACCAGCTGAATTAATGTAATTTTGTGTTTTGATAGTTTATTATTAATTATCATAAATAAATTAATTTTCTAAAAAATACTTTACAACTTTCTTAAGTTAAAGGTATAATTCTTAGTAAGTTTTACTAGCTTCTGCATCACTAGAAAAATAAAAGGGGGCTTTATTATGAGGCTAAGAAGCTGGATATTATTCCTCGTATTTGGTCTATTAATCAGCGTAATTGTTGCCTGCTCCGGTGAGAGTGAGGACGCATCGACATCTGAAGAGGAAACAGATGAGGCAACAGCAGATACGAATGAAGAAAAAGAAGGAGAAAAGGTATTAAATTTTATTAACCCCGAAGCAATCCCGTCAATGGACCCTTCACTTGCAACTGATGAATCATCTTTTATATATTTAGCAGCCACGACGGAGGGGCTTTATCGATTAGATGAGAATGCGCAACCCGTAGAAGGGATCGCAACTGACCATGAAGTAAGTGACGATGGACTTACCTGGACGTTTACTTTACGAGAGGATGCAGTTTGGGAAAATGGAGACCCTGTTACTGCCCATGATTTTGTTTATTCATGGCAGCGGGCTGTTAATCCAGAAACCGGATCAGAATATGGTCCATATATGATGAATGGTGTCATAAAAAATGCAACTGCAATTAGTTCTGGAGACAAGCCTATTGAAGAGTTGGGTGTTAAAGCTGATGGAGATTATACACTAGTAGTAGAACTAGAGAATCCTACAGCATACTTTGAATCTTTAACAACATTCGGTACCTTTTTGCCATTAAACCAGAAGTTTGTTGAAGAGCAAGGTGATAATTTTGCTACTAGTTCCGATACACTTCTAGCTAATGGACCATATAAAATAACGAATTGGAAAAGTACTAGTAGTTCTTGGGAGCTTGAAAAAAATGAAGATTATTGGGATGCCGATACTGTGAAAATGGATAATATTAACTTTGAAGTGGTAAAAGATCCTCAAACGTCTGTTGATTTATATGAATCAGGAAAGATTGATCGTGTTGATTTAACTTCAGATTTAGTTGATCAATATAGTACAAATGATGATTATGTCATTACTCCTGATACATTCGTTTACTTCATTAAATTTAATCAAACGACAACGGATGTTACTGCAAATGTAAATATTCGAAAGGCAATCAGTAAAGCATTCAACAAACAAGCGCTTGTTGACGAAATTTTAAATAATGGATCCATTGTTGCTAATGGTCTGGTTCCAGCTGATTTCACGCCAATGCCTGAAACTGGTGAAGACTTCAGAAAAGTTAATGGAGACCTTGTGACGTATGATATTGAAGAAGCGAAGAAATTATGGGAAAAAGGTTTAGAAGAGATTGGTAAAGATTCTGTTGAACTTGAACTGTTAACAGACGATGATGAAACAACAAAGTTAATGGTTGAGTATATTGCTAATCAGCTTTCTACAAACTTACCAGGTCTTAACGTTACGTTAAAGCAAGTACCTAAAGAGCAGCGGCTTGATCTGGATACAAGCATGAATTATGAAATTCAAGTTTCTAGATGGGGTCCAGATTTCCTTGATCCATTCACGTATATGAATCTTTGGACAACAGATAGTGGCAATAATATGATGGGGTATTCTAATGAAGAATACGATAACTTAGTGAATGCAACTACTTCCTCCTTAGCTACAGATAATGTAGCTCGTTATGAGAACTTTTTAGAGGCTGAGAAAATCCTTTTTGAGGACGCAGCTATTGCGCCGATTTATCAGGCTTCGAGAGCACAGCTTGTTTCTCCGAAAGTAAAAGGTGTTTTTGTGAATCCGTTTGGAGCAACATATGAATACAAATGGGCTGATGTAGGATCCGCTGAATAATTTAATGTACATGTATTAGGAGAGTCTGGGACAAAACACAACTTTTTTACTCAAAATACGAATAATCATGTTATCAATATCAGTATCATCGCCGCACCGTGAAAATATACGCTCTTTCCGCGGGCACGGCTTCAGCTAACTTGGTAAAGAAAAACACGTTACCACGTGGATCTTCGGACTCGTGCTGTTCCCGCCGGAGTCTCGCTTATTTCAGGTGCTAAATGAATGACTTTAATCAAAAAACGAACGATAATTAATTTATGATAATTATCGTTCGTTTTTTACTGTTTCTTCATTTTTTTGTGATAAAGAATTTAAAATATAGAAGAATACCCCTCCCACCCATAGCATTTTCACTCAGCCCATACAGTATAACCGTTAAGTGACTAAGTTTGGAGTTCTAAATTGCCTTACCTTGTGCTGCGGTGCTTTTAAGCAGACCAATTATTGCTTCATTGAGCCTATTACATAATAGGATTTGATTCCTGTAAATGTTTAGCTAGTCAATTACTTGAATAATATAGTGTTAGGTTGACAAACTAAGCATAAATCGCTATTATTATCTTTAATTAATAATACTTTAATTAAAGATAATTCATCAAAGGAAGTGTATAGTTGTGAAAAGAACAGCGGGAATTCACCATATTTCAGCAATTGTTGGCCATCCGCAGGAGAATGTAGATTTTTATGCAAGTATATTGGGGTTGCGACTTGTGAAGAAAACGATCAACTTTGATGATCCGGGTACGTATCATCTTTACTTTGGAAATAAAGAGGGAAAGCCAGGAACAATCATTACTTTTTTTCCATGGACCAATGCCTTTCCAGGTAAAATTGGTGATGGTCAAGTTGGTGTCACCTCGTATGCTATTCCACTGGGGGCGATGGATTTTTGGCAGGAACGATTTAGAGGTTTTGGCATCCAGTTCACAATGGAAAAGCGTTTTAGAGAAACGTATTTACGTTTTAAAGACCCCCATGGTCTACAATTAGAGCTTGTAGAGCGAGAAAACGGTGACCGGAATAATTGGACTTTTGGTAACATAACTCCTGAAGCGGCAATTAAAGGTTTTGCTGGAGCAACGTTATTTTCTTCGCAACCTGAAAAAACAGCGCAGGTACTAGAAGAAATAATGGGATTAGAGCGAATGGAAGAAGAAGAGGACCTTATTCGTTTTCGGTCTTTTGGGGATATTGGAAATATGATTGATTTAAAAACTACATCTGCTGGGCGTGGACAAATGGGAGTTGGAACAGTTCATCATATAGCTTGGCGTGCTGAAAATGATGCCGACCAATTAGATTGGCAAACATATGTTAGGGAGAGTGGTTATAGTGTAACAGCAGTTAAAGATCGAAATTATTTTAACGCAATATACTTTAAAGAACATGGTAATATATTATTTGAAATTGCTACAGACCCTCCTGGATTTTCCCATGATGAATCATTAGCGACGTTAGGGGCAGCGTTAAAATTACCAGAGCAATATGAGATTTATCGTGGGAAATTAGAAAAAACATTATTTCCTATTAAAATTAGGGGATTGGATCAATAATAATAAATTTGGAGGGGGGTAGCGTAGGAGTGCTTTCTTTGAATCCAATACATTTAATTGGTAGTGTGGTATCGCGATCGATGGCATTTGAGACTGAAGACAGTACTATTCATGGAGCACCATCAGCTTTTTTAATATCGTATCGTAACATCCTCCAACCATTCCACGGTCTTTTCAGCGCAAAGAGGATAGAATACAAAAGGATAATGTTAGAAATATTTTACAATCCAAAGCATTTGTAGTTCATATCGTAAATGAACAAATGTCAAGTAGACTAGAACATAGGGTGGTCATCTATCGGCAGGATTATGTGTTATCATGAAGATGGAGACAACTATAAGCAAGGAAGAATTAACCATACAGCATTAGGGGTAGTAGCATTAGGGGTAGTAAGTCGCTTTGCTGGTTCCATCACTAAGTTAGGTAATCGTTTTTCGATATCTGCCACAATAGAATGTAATTAAGTGAAGGTAGTATTATAGAAACTGCTTTCGCTTTTCAATAATTTGAATATTGATAATTATGATAATTGTGATGTATGATACGTAGTGGTGAAAAGCATAAAGGGCTAGAAGTAAAAAACGATGTTGGAGGGATAAGAATGATATTGAAATATGCTATCTATCAGATGGATATTGTCCCTGGTAACCCGTCCAAAAATCGAGCTAAAGTAAAAGAGTGGATGAAAAGAGAAGTAGCTAAAAATAAACCAGATGTTGTTGTGTTACCAGAAATGTGGACAACTGCTTATACACTACCATCATTAGATGAACAAGCAGATATAGGTGGTGAGCCAACAAAAGGTTTCTTACAAAACTTAGCGCTATCGCTAAATGTAAACATCATTGGGGGCTCAGTTGCAAATAAAGTGAATGATTGCTTCTATAATACGTCCTTCATTATTGATCGTAATGGAGTTGTTGTGTATCAATACAATAAGGTCCACTTAGTTCCTATGCTAGATGAGCATAAGTACTTAACAGGTGGTCAAAAGCCCCCAACAGTGTTTGAACTTGAAGGAGTAAAGATGGGTGTAATTATATGTTATGACTTGCGTTTTCCGGAGGTCATTCGTTCTTTAGCGCTTGAGGGAGTCGAAATTCTTCATGTCGTTGCAGAGTGGCCAGAGGCTAGGGCTGCTCATTGGAGAATCCTCCAATTGGCGAGAGCTATTGAAAATCAGATGTACGTTGTTTCTGCAAACAGAGTAGGAGAATATAATAATATTCTATTTTGTGGTAAGTCGATGGTAATCGATCCTTGGGGAGAAATAGTAGTGGAGGGTTCAAGGTATTCCGAGGACTCATTCTGCACACAAATTGATGCATCAACAGTTCCTCAAGTTAGAAAAGATATACCTGTTTTTGAAAGTAGAGTACCACACTTGTATAAAAAGTTGTTTTAGCACGGAAAATTAAAAGGGGAGGGTGGAAATGTTTCAAAAGATGAAAGATCCGTTGAAAAAATGGATGAATTCTAAGGTGATACAGGTGATTGGAAATATCGTTCTAATACTTATTGTACTCATGCTGTTTATAGTGGTTGGAACATTCGTTTACTTAGTAATCGCAGATCTATTATATAATGAATCTGCAATCAACGAAATTGTAAGTGATTACATATGATTTATTTTTTGTCTTAATAGATTATGTATGAATAGTAAAACAGATTAAGAAGCAAGCCTAGGTAAGGTTGAGTGTTGAATATTCCTGTATTAAGCAACAATAATTTTTGTCGTTACGTCCTATTCAATTTACTAAGGGGTGGAAAATACGAGTAAAAAATGAAAGGGTTTTCTGAAAATATGGATGCTGAAGTCGTGCCCGGAAAAATGAGTGTTTTCTTGATGAGCGATGATAGAGCCCGTTTTAAAAACGGAACTGTGTAGCTCTCTCACTTACACAGTCCCGTGTCTAGTCTATATTATCGTAAATTAGCTCGGACTTATTTATAATCGCTTTCTAAAAACGCTTTTAAAGCTTGCTTATTTTTTTCAAGATCGATGTTTAACACCGCTCCAGCATCTACATGTAAATTTGTATAAGAATTTTCGGTAGGGATGCGTAAGGTTTCTACTCCTTCGTTGGAATGTGTAAGTAAACCTTTACCTATCGAATATAAAATTTGTGTATTTACATTCGTATCTATATAAGCGTTGGTAGCTCCTAATATTTTTGGAAGTTTAACTAATTGATTGATCCTCAATGCTTGATCTTTTAATTTTGACAATACTTCTTGCTGACGCTCTACTCGACCGAAGTCATTTTGACTATCTTTTCGAAAGCGAACATAGCCTAATAATTGATCACCATGCAAAATTTGTTCGCCAGGATGCAGTGTCATGCCGATACCTTTAGACATTTCTTTTTCAATATTTACTTTTATCCCATCAGGTGCAACTAAATCTATAATTTTAGGAAAACCATTAAAATCGACGGTTGCATAGTAGTTAATATTAATATCAAAATTATGTTTAATGGTTTTTCTTAATAACTCTGGACCCCCGAAAGAGTAAGCTGCATTTAATTTTTGCATTCCATAACCAGGAATTTCAACGTATGTATCACGCATTAAGGATACAATTTTTATTTGATGTGTATGCTGGTTGTAATAACCAATCATCAATGTATCGGATCTACCTTTTTCTTCTTCTCGAGCATCGGTTCCTATTAAAAGTACTTTTATTTCTCCAAATTGTACTTCCTCTCCTTCAAATGGCTCAACAGTCGTATTGGCTACTCCTTTATTCATTGATAACCCCTGATTATATTGATATACACAGTAAATAATGATCATTGTAGTTAATAATGTTATCGATAAAATCAGTTTTCGATTTCGTTTCTTCCGTAATTTTTTTCTTTTAACTTGGTTATTGGCTACTTTACCCAAATTTCTCACCTTCATCATCTGTATTGTACTAGTAAAACGTACTTATGCTTTCCTCTCTTGATAGTATAAGTTGATATTACTAAAAGCTTCTTTTACAACTTACTCCCTTTATATGGAATTAAATATGATATAATTATTTTCCAATATACAGATGTGTTGATTTTTTGTCAACGTTTTTTATAGGTGGAGATGTCTTGGAGATAGAATGTAATTGAACTATATTAAGTGTTATTAAGAAATGGATTGTATTTTTGATAAATAACATATCATAATATGTTGACTTAAATACAACGTTTTTGACAAAATTATAATGAAGGTATAAAGTAAAAAAGAGTTTTATAGATGAGGAGTAGTGACAATGTCTCTAAATGAAAATGATACGTTAGGTTCTTTAGTAAAGGAACTCTTGCATAAAAAATCATTATCTATGCGTAAATTCAGTAAATTGACTTCCATCGATGTAGCGACGATATCGCGAATTGTTAATGGAAAGCGACGTGCTAACTTAAATCATTTACAAGTATTTGCTCAAGTATTGGACGTTCCGATTGTAAATTTGATGCGAGCTGCTGGTTATGAAATCGAAAAGAATGTAACTGATGATGCTAATGAAACGATACGACAAATGCAAAAAGTTATAGAAAAATCGGATATCCATCAAGAGGAATTTACCCTTGATTTGTTAGAGCAACGGTTATCTTCTTATCAACAATACTCTAGAACGGATGAAGGGGAAGAAATCATACGTAAGGAATTTAAAGAAAAAGTGAAAAAGGTAGCAGGTGTTGGACCATACATCCAACAGCTTCAGGATATATTTACGAAATTTACATTACGTAAGGGGAACGCAAAGGAACTAGCTGTAATGGGTGGTGTGTTAATCTATTTTATCTTAACGATGGACTTAGTGCCTGATTACCTATTTCCAATCGGCTTTATTGATGATGCGATTGCTGTTCAAACTGCAACCCAGCTTTTATCGCAAAAATAATAGGAGCGATGCATATAAAATGAAGCGTGTAGGTACTTTTTCAAATCATTTCAGGGTATTTATTTCTATTGTGTAAACCAAGTATTTTGGTATATGTTTGATTTTGAAGTCCTGGGGAAAAGAGCTTCCTTGAAATTGTCTGTTGAAGTATCTTCACAGCAGCCGATGACGATG
Organism: uncultured Virgibacillus sp.; assembly: GCF_947495635.1. Classification (NCBI taxonomy): domain Bacteria; kingdom Bacillati; phylum Bacillota; class Bacilli; order Caryophanales; family Bacillaceae; genus Virgibacillus; species uncultured Virgibacillus sp. The sequence continues at coordinate 51,326 of NZ_CANMAB010000014.1, forward strand.
CGTATACAGTAGTAAAATTAAATGAATCCAGCCAAATCGCTTTAAACCAAAGAAATTGAAAGAGCTGAATTAATGATAATAGAAAGTGAACAAAACACGGTGCTTGGAGTAGCAGAAATATAAAGTACGATTTGTATGTAATTTAGAGTATTCTATGATACTAGGTTAAACAGCAGTCGTTATATTATTGAAAAGACCTATATAAATGAAAGATTATATAAAGCGAAGATAGTTGATATTACTTGAACTATCTTCGCTTTTTCATGGATATAGGCTGTCTGTGATGTTGCTCTACTGTTTATTATTGCAAAATCATAATCTTACATTTTATGGTCTGTGAAACCTCTTACACAAACGTAATAATAGGGTTATAATTACGGTGTAAAGCGATGCAAAAATAAATCAGCTTTTTATTTTTGCAAAATTACTTTCTAGAAAGGTATTTCAAAATGGTATTAGATAAAAGGCGCGCGTACTTATTATCTATAGTTATGAAAGAATGTAAACCAATTCACACAAGAAGATTATCTGAATTATTGGGAGTTTCTCAGCGTACCATTTACTACGATTTAGACCAACTTAATAATTGGCTGACAGAGCAATGCTTAGAACCAATCCAAAATTGCTATGGAAAAGGAGTTTATTTAGTAGATAAGACTAGAAAAGAATTAATTCATCAAGGGATTATTGTGACGGATGACTATGCATATCAATTTTCAGAGCAAGAAAGAAAGTTACTCCTTACAATCAGGCTATTGACTGATAATGAGCCTTCTACTATGAGAGGCTTTATGGATATGACTAACATGAGTCGTAGTTCTGTAATAAAGGATATAAAGCATGTTAAAGCTTATTTGTCCAAGCATTATCTTCGTCTGCATTATACAAGACCAATCGGCTATCAAGTTGACGGTTCGGAAGAGCAGAAAAGGAGACTAGTTGCTCATATTTTATCCTATACATTATTACAGAAAGAATCAGATATATTTCAGAAAAAAATCTATCAAATTCTCAATCCGTTTTCTAAGCTGTACCATCAAGCCGACCATGCTAGGGAAGCTATTCTAGCTATCATTCATGAAGCGGAATGCGAACTTGGTTTAACGTTAACAGATGAAATGGTAGAAATGCTGTTAATACAGTTATTGGTAGTAGTGAAGCGAGTAAAGGCAGAACAAATTGTAGCAATTGATATAGAAGAAAAGAATGTATTACGTCAATCTGTATACTTTCACGCAGCTCAGTTCATATCTAATAGATTAACTACTAAATATCAATTGGAAATCCCAGATGATGAAATATGTTTTTTAACAATGAGCTTACTAGGCTTAAAGGTCCATCATGATGATTTTCGAAATTATACAGAACGAGAATTACGTGGTCTTCAACGTGTGGTTCATCGTATGGTATCAGAATTCCAAAATAATGCATGTGTCATTTTTGATGATCGAGATGGTCTAGAGAGGAATCTTATTTCACATATTAAACCAACATATTATCGTTTGAAGTATGACGTAAAATATTCCAATCATTTAACAGAGAGCATTCGAAAAAATTATGAAGAAATTTACCATTTTACAAAGCAAGTTATCGTTCATTTGGAGTACTATGTCGGCAAACAGATACCAGAGGATGAGATTGCATATATTTCTTTACATTTTGGCGGATGGTTAAAGAAAGAAAAAAAACAGGTGAATGTAAATTATCGGGCTATTATTGTATGTGAAAATGGGATAGGGACATCAAATATGCTAAAAACCCAACTGGAAAGCTTAATCGTTGGACTTGATGTAGTTGCTGTTCAATCCATCCGTGAATTTAATCAGCAACACCATCAGGTAGATGTTATTTTTTCAACGAATTATCTTAAAGAGAAGGATATCCCAGTTATTCATGTAGCACCGATTTTATCCAATCATGATAAGGAACGTATTTTAATGCAAGTGAATGATATGTTTAACATAGAAACCGTAACTCATGATGAAACGAATGCATTTATGGAGATAATTGCGAGGTTCGCTTCGATTAGAGATCCAATTGGCTTACAAGAGACTTTAAAAAAAATGCTGCAGGATCGAACTCATCATGTAAAGGAGATACGAAAACCAATGCTTAATGAGTTGTTAACAGAGAAAACGATACAGTTCAGAGATCATGTGTCTAATTGGCAAGAGGCTATTAAAGTAGCAGCAGAGCCTTTAGTTTTGCAAAGAGCAATTAAACCAACTTATGTTAAGGAGATGATCGATAATGTGAAGGAGATGGGCCCATACATCGTATTAGCACCAAACATAGCTCTGCCACATGCAAGACCAGAAACTGGAGTAGAGAGATTAGGTATGAGCTTTTTGCGATTAAAGGAACCAGTATATTTTTCAGCAAAGGAAAAGCACCGTGCACAGTTAATCATTGTGCTAGCAGCTATTGATAATGAAACTCATTTAACTGCGCTTTCTCAATTGACAGACCTTCTGTCGGTAGAAGAAAATGTACAGCAGTTAATTGCATCAGAAAATATACAAGATGTACAGAATATCATTAACCAAATTAATCTTATTTAGGAGGAAATAACATGAAAAAAATACTAGTTGTTTGTGGAAATGGGTTAGGAAGTAGCATGATTGTTGAAATGAACGTGAAAGCAATCTTGAAGGAGCTTGGTAAAGAGGCTGATGTATCTCATACAGATTTAGCTACAGCAAAATCTGAACAAGCCGATGTGTTCTTAGGGTCAGAAGATATTGTTAATAGTTTAGAGGATGGTAAGAAAAATGTTATTAAGCTTAAAAATCTAATGGATAAAGGAGAACTTCGAGACGCGATTGAGCAAAACATCTAACTTTACTATACATTTAAAGAAGGGGGAGACGTATAAATGATTGATTTAATAATGAATGATGTGCTAGGAACACCAGCAATCCTTGTTGGGTTATTTGCCTTAATCGGATTAATAGCTCAAAGAAAGAATGTTGCCGAAGTGGTTTCTGGAACACTCAAAACAATTATGGGCTTTGTGATTTTAGATGCAGGAGCAAATGTTATTGTATTGGCACTTGGGCAATTTTCTAGTATGTTTAATGAAGCTTTTAGCGTAGACGGTGTTATTCCAAATAATGAAGCAATAGTGGCGGTTGCTCAGCAAAGTTTTGGAACGGAAACGGCAATGATTATGTTGTTTGGTATGGTAGTAAATATTATATTAGCACGACTTACACCATATAAATACATCTTTTTAACTGGACATCATACGATGTTTATGGCATGTATGATTGGTGTAATCCTAACAACAGGTGGACTTACAGGTGTAATCCTAATTGTGGTGGGATCAATTATATTAGGTTCATTGATGGTTCTTTCACCAGCTATGCTGCAGCCATTCACACGTAAAATTACTGGTTCAGATGATTTTGCGATAGGTCATTTTGGATCAATGGGTTACGTTGTATCTGCGTTAGTTGGTAAATTAATTGGGAAAAATTCGAAATCAACAGAAGAATTAAAGGTGCCTAAGTCTCTTGGATTCCTTCGTGATACTTCCGTTTCTGTATCATTAACGATGGTGATTTTGTTCTTTATCGTAGCTGCTTGTGCTGGTCCTACATTTATTGAATCGGAATTAAGTAACGGACAAAACTTTCTAGTATTTGCTTTCTTACAGGGGTTAACATTTGCTGCAGGTGTATATATTATTTTAGCTGGTGTTCGAATGCTTTTAGGAGAAATAGTACCGGCCTTTAAGGGAGTGGCAGATAAATTTGTTCCTAATGCCAAACCGGCTTTAGATTGTCCTGCTATCTTTCCTTTCGCTGGAAACGCTGTTATTATCGGTTTTTTATTTAGTTTTATTGCAGGATTAATGAGTATGCTTCTTCTTCCTTTATTTGATTTGAAAGTAATTGTTCCAGGATTGGTACCACATTTCTTTACTGGGGCAGCCGCTGGGGTGTTTGGAAATGCTACTGGTGGACGTAGAGGTGCTGTTATTGGAGCAATGGCTAACGGGTTTATTATTAGCTTCCTTCCAGCATTATTACTCCCTGTATTAGGAACACTTGGATTTGAGGGTACGACATTCGGTGATGCTGATTTTGGCATAGTTGGGATCATACTAGGGAATTTGATTCAGTTTATTCAATCTAATTTATTATTTATCATCGTTATTTTTGTAGGCTTAGTCGTAATTTACGCCGTCGGCTGGAAGACGGTAAAGAATGTAGAGAAGAAAGACGTGGCATGATTATTTATACTACCTGGTATTTGAATCTTTGGAATGCCAGGTTTTTATTTCTATAGATTAGATCATGCTGATAATGAAGTAATTGGCTTGCTTATTATGTATGAAATAATACTTAGGAATTTAAGTAACCATAGCATAGAAAGTGTTGAGAACTGGGTAATAAATAACGAAATATGTTTTTGGATAACTACGTATTATTGAGTGCTGAGAGTGAAAAGTATGTCGATAGTTCTGAGGAGTTTCTAAACCATAAGAAAATAATAAATTTATTTACGGGGGATATGTAAATAAAAATATGATACGATGATTGTCTTTAGGGGTTATAATTTAACATTAGCATACTATTAACAAAAGGAAAGGATAAGCATACTTTTTAAATTTGAAGCCTTCGCTAATGATATGAATTCAAAAATCTTCGTGCTGCCTTTGTTTTTGAACAGTTCCTTTGTAAAAATTATAATAGCTTTGACTGTTTAGGTCTGATACTATTTCCTAGCACATAGATTAATAAAATCTCACGTTTATAAAAACGAGAGAGAAAGTAGTATCATGGGATTAATTGAGTCTATAATTAAAATATTGTTAGTGAACTTGATTCTAAGTGGTGATAATGCTGTTGTAATAACGTTGGCAAGCAGACGTCTTTCCGATCATTTAAAAAAGGTTGCCGTGATATGGGAGATTTTAAGAGCAATTGTCCGAATGCTGTTTGTTTTTATCGTTCTATATCTCTTAAAATTACCTTTCATTCATTTGATTGGTGGCATTCTTTTACTCATAGTAGCCTATAAGCTACTAGAGGACAAACAGGGGGAGTAAATTATAAGAATAGGAAGTTCCATGTGGGAATCTATTGTACTTATAATTGTTGCTGATTTAATCATGAGCTTAGATAATGTATTGGCAATTGTAGCTATTTCTAATATGGTGATATATTTCTTATCATGATTGGCATCATTGTCAGTAATTCCACTCATTATTATAGCCAGTCAATGTAGGATGGAATTAATGGAGGCGGTTACCAATCATTATGTATGGGAGAGCGGCTCTATTTACATATACAGCAGGAGAATGCTCCAGAGAGAGACTCTTGTGCAAAACATTTTGAAAGCGTTATCTTTATCGGAAGCGTACTTACGCTTAATTATTATTTTAATTGTTCTTAGTATAGGAGAGTACCGAAGAAGTAAGTAAAAAAGAGTTAGTGTTTTAGGAGCATTCCTGTAAGGGAGAAATTTGAGGGGATATCGAAGCAGAGTCCGGATGCATAAAAAAAGCCCTCTTGG